>JAIBAD010000001.1:20000-110845 GCA_019695395.1 Alphaproteobacteria bacterium | reverse complement strand
GCCATTTTGCGTCATTACGGGGTTGAAATTGGTACATTAGATTTTTTTTTTAATTTTTATTTAATAAAATTTTATGATTAAAATTATGATATCTCTAACATATTTTTAATATAATGCCAGATTTTTTTTATGAAATATCCGCAGGTGGTTTGGTAGCCGGATTAGATGAAGCGGGTCGTGGTCCATGGGCGGGCCCCGTGGTGGCAGCTGCGGTTATTTTCCCAAATTATAAATTGCCCGATCTATTATACCATTCATTGGATGATTCAAAAAAACTATCCCACCAACAAAGAGAGAAACTTTATCATCCCATTTGTGATTACGCTGATATAGGTATAGGGATAGCCAAAGTTCATGAAATTGATCAAATAAATATTTTACAAGCATCTTTATTAGCAATGAAACGTGCTTTAAATAATTTATCTTTAGATCCAGATTTTATTTTGGTTGATGGTATTCATTTACCCTTTGTTCCAGTTCAAGGGAAAACCTTAATTAAAGGCGATAGTTTAAGCTTTTCTATTGCAGCAGCATCCATTGTGGCCAAGGTGGTTCGCGATCGTCTTATGACCCAATTATCAAAAGAATTTCCTTATTATAATTGGGCACAAAATAAAGGATATGGAACGGCAGAACATCATCAAGCTATTAAACAATATGGGGTATGCGACCATCACCGTCATTCATTTAGACCAATTTCTGAGATTATTAATCTAACTATTTGATTTAAAATAAATATTGACCTTCGATTCGTGATTGTGCATTCTAGATTCCTGAAAAGGGGAAAATCATGGGGTCAATTGTTTCACAATCTTCTACCCGGGCTTCTACACGGGTTTCTGCACAGACTTTTACACAAGAATCTTTAAAATCCTTGGATCAAGTTATTCATGGCAATTCCCTAAAAACTATGCAGGAATTACCATCAGATTCAATAGATGTGATTTTTGCGGATCCTCCTTATAATCTTCAATTGCAAGCTGTTGGTACCTTAAGACGACCTAATGATAGTTTGGTTCAAGGTGTTGATGAAGAATGGGATGCATTTGATAATTTTGGTGCTTATGATCAATTTAGTAAACTTTGGCTTAATGAAGCCAGACGCCTTTTGAAAAAAGATGGTACTTTATGGGTTATAGGTAGTTATCATAATATTTTTCGGGTTGGCGCCCTTGTCCAAGATTTGGGTTATTGGATTTTAAATGATATTATTTGGCGAAAAAGTAACCCTATGCCAAATTTCCGGGGACGTCGTTTTACCAATGCCCATGAAACTTTATTGTGGTGCGCGCGTGATAAAAAATCCCAATATTATTTTAATTATGACGCTATGAAGGCCATGAATGATGATACACAAATGCGAAGTGATTGGCTTTTACCTTTATGCACGGGTGGAGAGCGATTAAAAAATAAAGAAGGAGCAAAAGCCCATCCCACCCAAAAACCAGAATCCCTTTTGCATAGAGTTATTTTGGCCTCAACCAAACCAGGGGATATTATTCTTGATCCATTTTTTGGAACTGGGACAACAGGAGCTGTTGCCAAAAAATTAAATCGCCATTTCATTGGTATTGAACAGGACGCGGATTATGTTGATCTTGCACGCGAACGTTTGGCGGCTATTGAACCTATTCATGATCATAATGTTTATGCCATTCCAACCAAACGCGAAGAACCAAGAATTCCTTTTGGATCGCTTATTGAACAAGGTCTCTTACAACCAGGTGATTTGTTATTTGGCCCAGGTAAAAGATATACCGCCAAAATTAGGGCTGATGGTACCTTAGTCACATCAGAATTTCGTGGATCAATTCATCAAGTGGGGGCCCAAGTTCAAGGATCCCCAACTTGTAATGGGTGGCAGTTTTGGAATTTTGAAGTAGCGGGGCAATTAATGCCAATTGATATTTTAAGACAAAAGGTACGATCCCAAATTCAAGCTTCTTAAGAATTGGTCAATTTATGAGTAATGATTTTTTTCATTACAGTTGGTAAAGCATGATTATGTAAATTTTTGGTATGCGTCCACATATAATTGGGGTTAAGTTTTTTATTGGGCATAATTGGGTTTTTTCCAATTTTTAAAGAAAGTTCCAATTTAAAATGTGTAAAAATATGGGTGATTGATCCCTCTAAATCATTCCATTCTGCATGACATGGGCTATACTTTAATATTTCTTTTGCTGTCCAAGGTTCACCTCGCCACGGTGTGGTTGGTAGTCCCATCATATTTCCAAGTAATCCTTCACTTGGACGTCTTTCAAGTAAAAGATGTTGATTGTTTTTCTCTATCCAAAAAGCTGTTCCATACCGTGTTGGTTTTTCTATTTTTTTTTGTTTGATGGGTAAAATAGAAACTTTGTCCAACTTTAAAGCTTGGCACGAATGCTGCCAAGGACAAAGAACGCATTTGGGATTTTTAGGTGTACAGATTAAAGATCCTAAATCCATTAAAGCTTGAGCATAATCCCCTGCCTTTTGTATAGGGGTTAAGGTGCCTGCCAGTTTTTTTAATATGGACTTAGCTTGAGGTAAGGGGGTCTCAATGGCAAAAAATCTTACCATGATGCGTTCAATATTTCCATCAACAACAGTTGCGGGTTGATCAAAAGCAATTGCTGCAATCGCAGCACTGCTATAAGGTCCAAGCCCAGGCAAGGAAATTAATTCTTGTTCAGTTTTGGGAAATTGGCCATTAAATTTTTTTACAATTAATTCTGCGCATTGATGAAGAAGTCTGGCTCTTCTGTAATAGCCAAGACCTTGCCATTCCCATAAAATATCATCAAGATGGGCTTCTGATAAACTTTTAAGTGTTGGCCAACGCTTAATAAAACGTGTAAAATATGGTTTGACGGTTGCAACAGTTGTTTGTTGAAGCATCATTTCACTAAGCCATACATAATAACTATTAGGGGTTTGACCAAAAGATGCCCGCCAAGGTAGAATACGTTGATTGATATGATACCAATCAAGTAACTTTTTAACTAAAACCCGTGGATTAGATGTAAAAAGTTGATGTGTTTTTAATTTTTTGTTTTTAGGCATTTTTGTGAATTATCAAAAAAATATAAAAGCCGATCATAAAGCTTATTCGGAAAAGCGTAAACAAAAAGCTTTTTCATTGGCCAAGGTTGTTAGTGATTTAGGTAAGCCGTTATTCCGTAAATTTGGTTTTATCGACCCAAATTTGGTTATGCATTGGCGTGATATTGTTGGAGATTTTTTAGCGACGCGTTGTTTTCCTTTAAAAATTATGTATAAAAAAGGAACCAAAACAGAGGGAATTTTGCATATTCAAACATCGCCTTCAGCTGCCTTAGAGCTTCAACATTTAACTCCACAAATTTTACAGAAACTTAATACTTATTTAGGTTATCAAGCTATTATTGGGCTTAAATTCTACCAAACACCTGTTAATAATTTTTCATCTGGGCAAAAGTATTTTTTTAAAAAACCACATCAATTAGTTGACCTTGACCCCGAAAGTTGTCAATCTTTGATGGATAATTTAGAACCCATTAAACATGATAATCTTAAAAAAGCTGTTTATAATTTGGGATATAGTTTAAGGTTAAAAAATAAAGCATTAAAAGAATAAAAAAATAAAAATTGCTTTCAAAACAATGCAATCTATGATTTATGTGTTAGCTGATTTAATTGATGGAGAATTATATGTCTAAAAAAGCTTTTGTTTTTTTCTTTTTGGTTGTGGTGTTAGCCATCATATTGTCTTGGCAACCTTTAATTTCACCATGGTTAAAAAAATGGCAAAATAATGTTGAACCTACAGAATCAAGCCAAGATGTTTTACCCTCAACGGAACCTCAATCTCAAGCACCTGAATCGTTAATTCCACCAGAACAACAAGCTGAAGCTATTAAAAATTCCCCAGAAGGGCTTTATGAAGATGATTACAGTATGGGAAATGTTAATGCTCCTTTGGTTATGATTGAATATGCCTCGTTAACCTGTCCTCATTGTGCTCATTTTTCAAAAGAAGTTATGCCCAAGATTAAAGAAACTTATATTGATACAGGAAAACTACGGTATGTTTATCGTGATTTTCCTTTGGATGGTGTTGCGTTGAAAGCATCTTTACTCGCACGCTGTGTTGCAAAAGATAATTATTTTAACATGATTGATGCTTTGTTTTCCGCCCAAGAACAATGGACCAAGGCCGAAGATCCTGTTAAAGGATTAAAACAATTTGGGCGTACAGCAGGCTTAAGTGAACAAGATATAGATACATGTTTAGCTGATGGTCAAGCAACAAATTTGATCGCCACACGTTATAAAGAAGCCAGTGAAAAATATGGGGTGCATGGGACACCAAGTTTAGTTATTAATGGCAAACTTTATAGTCAGATTTCAACATTTGAACAAATTGATGAAGTTCTAAAATCTTTAATGCCTAAATCTCAATAATATTTTGATAAAGATAGATAATAATTTTGATGGTTGGTAAAAAGTTGTTGTTCAAATAATTATGGTTGGCTTTACAAGATTACGCTTAATTGGGTTTAAATCATTTGTTGAAACAACTGATTTTTTGATTGAACCTGGGCTTACAGGCATCGTTGGACCAAATGGGTGCGGTAAATCAAATTTAGTCGAAGCATTAAGGTGGGTTATGGGTGAAACCTCGGCCAAAAGATTACGTGGCGGGGAAATGGATGATGTTATCTTTAACGGTAACACCAAAAGACCAGCCCGCAATCTTGCCGAAGTATTACTTGAAATTGATAATCAAGATAAAACAGCGCCTTCTATTTATAATCATTATCATACGATTGAAGTAACGAGACAAATTGAACGTGGCATGGGGTCATTATATCGGATTAATGGTCAAGAAGTGCGGGCTCGTGATGTGCAAACCTTACTTGCTGATTTAGCAACAGGTGCACATTCTACCGCTTTGGTAAGTCAGGGTAAAATTGGTGCATTGATTAATGCAAAACCTATTGAAAGGCGTGTCTTGCTTGAAGAAGCAGCGGGTATAACTGGTCTTTACACAAGACGCCATGAAGCTGAATTACGGTTAAAGGCCACAGAAACTAATCTTGAAAGAACGCAAGATATTTTAACAACTTTGGATACGCAATATCAGGCTTTAAAAAGACAATCAAGGCAAGCTATTCGATATCGTAATCTTAATGAACGTATTAAAACCTTTGAAGCAAGATTTTATTTTGTTCAAAAAGCAAATTCTTTAAAACAAAAAGATGATTATGAAAATAAAATGGTAGCTTTAACCCAAGAGATCGCGGATACAACACATAAAGTGACGCAATCTTTACAACAAATCGATCATTATCGTGATCAATTACCTGCATTGCGGGATGAGGAAGCTGTAAAAATAAAAGAATGGCAATCTTTAATTTATGATCAACAAAAAATTGAACATGAAGAAGAAACAGTACGTCAATCACTTCATGAAATAAAATTGCGTTTAACCCAAATTGATGAAGGACTTCATCGCGAAAAAAATCTTTTAAATGAAGCTTCTGAAATGCAAAATAAAATAGAACAAGAGATTCTTTCTATTCAAGCAGAAGAGGAAAAAAATAAAGAAAATCTTAATATTGTTCAAATTAAACAAGAAGATTTAATTCATCTTTTGACAAATTATGATCAAGAACTTTTAAGCCATACACAAAAAATTACAGAAACTGAAACGAAATTCCAAACTTTGACCCATGCTATTACAGAGAATGAAACAAATTTAACTCGGTATCATGAGCGTTATGAAGATTTACATAAATCGCTTGTAGAATTAGAAAAAAAATTAGAAGAAAATATTGATGTCAAAAATGCAGAAAATAATTGGTTGTTAGCATTAAATGAATTGAAAGAAATTCAAAGTCATCTAAATAATTTAGAACAGAAAAAAAATGATACAAGACAAAAGGAAATTGTTTTACGTGAAGAGGTGCAAGAAAAACAAGCGTTATTATCTAAGGTAACTGCAGAATATACAACGTTGGTCGATTTATTTCAAACAAGTCATAATGACCTATGGCCACCTTTGATTGATCAAATTGTTGTGGAAACAGGTTTTGAACAAGCTTTAGGTATTGTATTGGGTGATGATCTTGCCGCATCAACAGATAAAGGTGCCCCTATTTATTGGGAATCTTTACCAGATTCCGAAGATATGAAGCAAAATGTGCCATTACCAGAATTAATTAAACCTTTATCTAATTATATTAAATCCCCTTTAAAGATTTTGGAAAAAAGACTTCGTCAAATTGGTGTTGTTGATCATCTTGATCAGGGGCATCATTTGCAAAAATATCTACATCAAGGGCAAAGGCTTGTGATGCATGATGGAACAGCAATGTGGCGATGGGATGGTTTTACAGTTATGTCTATTGCAGAAACAGCCACGGCAATTAGATTGCATCAACGTGCAAGATTACGTGATTTAATTCCACTAAAAGATCAGGCTCATCAAGATTTTATAACAAGTAATCAAAATTTACAAAATGTCGTAGCCAATTATCAATCTATTCTTGATGAAGAACAACAAATAAAACAAAAAATGCAAACTGTTCAATTGAATGTTGTAGATTATCAAAAAAAACATGATGAACAAAAACAACATATTGCAACATTAACCGCGCAATCTTTATCAACCAAACAGTTGTTGGAACGTACCCAACAGGATTATCATGATATTAAAGTATCATTGGACAATTTAAAAAAAGATCTTGATGCTTTACCAAATTTAGATGGGTTAAAAAATCAAGCAGATTTAATTAAAACTAAAGTTCAAGATTTACGCCAAAATTTAAACGAAATTCAAGCAGAATATAATAAATTAACTCATTATATCCAAGAAAAACAACGCCGTTTTAATCATTTGCAGGAAGAAAAAGAACTTTGGACTATTCGGTTAAGCGAAGCTAAACGCCAAGTTTCTTCCCTAGAAGAAAAGCAACATGCCCTTTACGAAAATTTAAATCTTTTGCAATCCAAACCTGAAAAACTTGTCGAGCAAAAACAAAATTTACTCAATCTTATTGTTCAGGCCGAACAAAGAAAAAATGCAGTTACAGATCAAGTTGTAGAAATTGAAACTGCTTTAATTAATGAAGAAAAAAATAATCGGCATGTTGAAAATAGTCTTTCTGCTTTAAGGGAAACCTATATACGTTGTGAAGAAGCAATTAATCAAAGCAATCAAGCTTTGGTCCATATACAAAAAAATGTTCAAGAAAAACTTCATATTGATTTAGATCAATTATTTGAAATTTGTGCCTGGGATGATCCAGATTCTCTTCCCGATGAAGAAAATTTAAAAACCCAGTTGCAAAGATTTTATCGCGACCGTGATGCTATTGGCCCTGTTAATTTACGGGCTGAAGCTGAAATGGAAGAATTGCAAACAAAAATTAATGAACTAAATACCCAGAAAGAAGAACTTCTCTCTTCAATTGTAAAATTGCGTCAAGTCATTACCAATTTAAACCGCGAAGGACGTGAAAAATTTGTAGCATCCTTTGACCAGGTTAATAAACATTTTTCAGAATTATTTACGAATTTATTTGGTGGGGGAAAAGCTTATCTTACTTTAACGGAAGCAAGCGACCCCCTAGAGGCAGGATTAGAAATTATGGCAAGTCCACCTGGGAAAAAATTGCAAAATTTATCTCTCCTTTCAGGTGGAGAACAAGCTTTAACAGCTTTGGCTCTTTTATTTGCGGTGTTTTTAACTAATCCTGCACCTATTTGTGTCTTAGATGAAGTAGATGCACCGCTTGATGATGCAAATGTTGACCGTTTTTGTTCTTTAGTCCATAAAATTGAAGAACTTACAAAGACAAGATTTTTAATTATCACACATCATCGTTTAACGATGGCACGGATGGATAGACTTTTTGGGGTCACAATGATTGAACATGGTGTTTCACAACTTGTGTCGGTGAATTTACATCAAGCTGTTGCGTTAAGAGAAAGTGCTTAGTTTTATAAGATATAATTTTCGGTTTGATCTTGACAGGGTGGTATCCTTATCCTTATGGTGCCAGCTGAATATGATAACTTGATAGATTAATATGCGTGACCAAGAAAAATTAGAGCTTAATCTTTTAAAAAAGAAACTTAATCAAGCTCGTCGGCAGCAAAAAGATTTATCTGATCCGAATCAACAACCTGAATCTTTACCTGGGTTGGGTTCTTCTATGGCTCTTGCTCTTCGTTTTGCTATAGAATTGGTGGCTGGACTTATTGTTGGGGGTGCTTTAGGGTGGTTTTTAGATGATTGGTTGGGGACAAAACCTTGGTTAATGATTTTATTTTTTATCTTGGGTTTTTTTGCGGGTATGATAAATATAGTAAAAGTTTTAGGTGGACAGTCTGACGGTCAGGACAGAAAATAATTTTTTAGAAAGCTTATAGTTGAAACATGGCACAAGGTAGCGGACATAGCCCAATGGCACAATTTGAAATCCACAAAATAGTGGATATGAAAATTGGTAATTTTGATGTTTCTTTTACAAATTCATCTCTTTGGATGGTGATAGCTGTTGTTACTATTCTTATTTTTCTTTTAATTGGGACACGTAAACGCCAATTAATACCAGGGCGTTGGCAATCTATGGTTGAATTAAGTTATGAATTTATAGCATCTATGATTCGTGAAAATATTGGTACCGAAGGGTTACGTTATTTTCCATTTATTTTTACACTTTTTATGTTCATTCTTTTTTGTAATTTACTTGGGATGATCCCTTTTTCTTTTACGGTCACCAGTCATATTATTGTAACGTTTTCTTTGGCTATGGCTATTTTTATGGGGGTAACACTTATTGGTATTATTCGTCATGGATTTAGTTTTCTTGGCTTTTTTGTTCCCAAAGGTGTGCCTTTTGTTTTATTAATTTTGCTTGTACCTATTGAGATACTTTCTTATTTTACCAGACCTATTAGTTTATCGTTGCGTCTTTTTGCTAATATGATGGCTGGCCATATGATGCTTAAGGTTTTTGGTGGCTTTGTTGTAATGCTGGGAATTTTTTGGGGATGGGCACCTTTATTATTTATTGTAGGGTTAACCACTTTGGAAGTTGGTATTGCAATTTTGCAGGCATATGTATTTACTATTTTAACCTGCATTTATCTCAATGATGCTATACATTTACATCATTGACGGATAATAATCTTAATATGATCAAACTTAAACAGAAGGGATAAAATTATGGATATTGGATCAGCTAAACTTATTGCTGCAGGTATTTCTGCTATTGCTGCTGGGGGTGCTGCTATTGGTTTAGGATTAATTTTTGGTAATTATTTTGCGGGCGCTTTTCGGAATCCTGCGGTTGAAGCAAAACTTTTCACCAAATTAATTCTTGGTGTTGCGTTAACAGAAGCTTTGGGTCTTTTTGCTATTGTTATTTCTTTCTACTTAGTTTTTGCGTCGTAATTTTTGGCTTAGTTTTTGGGTATTTATAAATGCCACAGCTTAATCCAGAACATTTTAGTTCACAAATTATTTGGCTAATCATTGCCTTTATGGGACTGTACTGGTTAATTTCAAAACTGGTTATGCCTCGGGTTGGGACTATTCTTGAAACGCGCGCAACAAAAATTGCAGATGATTTAAGAAAAGCAGAAAATCTAAGAAATGAAGCAGAAAATGTCCTTCAAGCTTATGAACAAGCCATGAAAGAAGCGCGTTTTAACGCTCAACAAAAAATACGTAAAGCTCAAGACGAAATTGCCGACCATATTAAACAAAAAGAGGTTGAATTTAAAAAAGTTTTTGAACAAAAAACTTTGGAAGCAGAAAAACGTATTGCAGCTGCCAGACAAAAGCTAGAACAAACTTTGCCTGAAGTCACACAAGAAATTGCCGGACATTTGATTAAAAAATTATCGGATATTCAACCAGGAAAAGAAGATATTAACAAAATAGTTAATAAGGTTATGCAAAGGTAAAATAAATGGAAACAAGCCATCATGTTGTTGAACATTGGAGTTCAGATCCTGCCATTTGGGTTGCCATAGCTTTTGTTATTTTCATTGTTTTAGCTGGTAAAAAAATTGTTGGATTTATTTCACAATTTTTGGATGAATATAGTGTAAAAATTAAAACCCAACTTGATCAGGCAGAAAAATTGCATCTTGAAGCGCAAAATCTTTTGCAAAAATATACCGAGCAAAGTCAAGAGGCACAAAAACTTATCCAAGAAATTAATGAACATGCAAATTTTGAAGCAAAAAAATTACATGAAGATGCACTTGCCAATCTTGATATAAATTTTAAAAGACGGGAAAAAGCATTTCTAGAAAAAATTTCTTTAGCTGAAAAAGAAGCCACCCAAAACATATCGGATCATATATCAAAGAGTGCAATTAATGTGGCATCCGAATTTTTGCGGGGTCAATTAACCTCTGCCCAACAAAAATCATTTATTGATCAATCGATAAAAGATTTAGATCGTTATCTTGTTTCTTGATAATTCTTTATTTAGAATTAATTTTATATAAATAATTTATAGCAAACAAACGATGGTTGTTATAAAAAAGAATTATAAAAATATATTATTACTTTTACTTTTCCTTCTGACATTTGTTTGCTTAACAACTGGTTTAATTTTGCCTGCGTTAACAATTACACAATTTTCTTTTTTTACAAAATCCCATTCAATTTTATCAACTTTTATTATTTTAATTGTTCATCAACATTATATTATTGGTATAATTATTTTACTTTTTTCTGTTATTGTACCTTATAGCAAAATAATTTTATTGGCTGGACTTTATTTTCTTCCACATCATGGACAATCATGGCGTAAAAAGCTTGTTCATTATTTAATGATAATTGGCAAATGGTCTATGCTAGATGTGATGATTGTTGCTTTTGTTATGATTAGTTTGCAGGGTAATTTCTTTATTTCGACCCAATTAAATATTGGCATTTATTTTTTTGCAAGCTCGGTAATTCTATCTATGGGCTTAACAACATATATGTATAATTTATTGACAAAATATAAATAATTAATTTAATTTATAATATAAACATAGTTTTATCGATAACTATAAAATTAGTTTAAGATTATAAATCAAGGGGAATATTATGAAAAAAATTTCATTAATTGCAGCTTTAATAATTGCTTTATTAGTGACATTAACTTTCACCCAAGAAGCTTTAACTGTAGAGCAGCAGACAATTAAAAGTACTACCGAGCGTAGATAATCAAAGTTTCCTAATAAAAGCCTTATCGCTCCATGCTAAACTGATAGGTACTGTGTTGTACGGTGTACCTGGCTACTAATAGGCATAGTTTTATTGTCCAGCGATGGTCATCGATTCAATTCGTAAGGTTGGAACATCAATGCCATATTGAAATTCCAAATCATTAGCAACGGTCAAATTTGCAAACATGTCTTTTAAATTGCTTGCGATCGTTAATTCGCTAACAGGATAGGTTATAATGCCATCTTTAATCCAAAACCCAACAGCACCAATACTGTAATCCCCTGTCACTAAATTAATCCCATGGCCAATTAAATCTGTCACATATAATCCTTCTTTAATATCTTTTAGCAAATCTGTAACCGATAATGTATCTGGTGCGATATAAAGATTGCTTGCAGAAGGATGGGGAAGGGATGAAGGTCCACGTTTCGCATGACCTGTACTTTTAAGATTAAGTTTTTGCGCAGTGTTAAGATCTAGCAGCCATGTTGTCAAAATTCCTTGGTCAATTATTGATGTTTTTTTTGCAGCAATACCTTCAGAATCAAAGGGGACAGAACGTAACCCTTTAATTCTATGGGGATCATCAATGATAGTAATTGTTTTTGGGAAAACAGATTGACCCATTTTATCTTTTAAAAAACTGGTTCCTAAAGAAATAGCAGCCCCATTAATTGCTGACGCAAAATGTCCTAATAATTGTCGTCCTTCACGAGGATGAAAAACAACTGGTAATTTTGTGGTTTGTGGTTTTTTTGGATTTAATCTTTTAACAGTTTTTTCACCTGCTAATTGTCCTATTAAACTTGGGTTTGCCAAATCTTTGGCATAAATAGCAGAAGAAAATTCATAATCTCTTTCCATACCCTGATCACTTTGGGCAATTACAGATCCACCAAAATAATGACGTGTGGTTTTGTAAGAATTCATAAAATTATTGCTGGTAGCTTGATAAATTTCTGTTTTTTGCCATGCTGCATTAGCCCCTTCAGAATTTGTTATTCCAGGAACAGAACGGGCAGCATTTTCAAACTCATTTGCTTTTTGTATAAGATCTTCTATTGAAGGTTCATCAGGATCATAAATCTGTAAATCTGGCACGGATGACGTTATTTCATCTAGATTGGCAATTCTAGAAAACGGATCATCTGGTACAGATTTGGCCATTGATATTGCACGATCAATTAAATTTTTCAAAGAAGATGAAGAAAAATCTGTACTTGAAACAATAGATTGTTTTTTGCCAATAAATACTCTTAGACCAATTTCATTGCTTTCTGATCTTTCTAGTTGTTCTTGTTGACCTAATCTTTGACTATAATTAAGGGCGGTCGTATCAATAAGCAAAGTATCTACATGATCCGCCCCATGTTTCTTTGTTTCTTTAATTAAATCTAATAAAATATCCGAACGATTAGTCATGGTGTGTACTCTTAATTAAAATTATTTCCAAATAGAATTACCAGATCCTGGTAATTTATAGCTTGCCCATTTTTTTGTGACCGTTTCAATAATATTCTGGGCCATATAAATCTTTTTTCCCCATATACGGTTAGTTTCAGGATGTATTTTGTTTGTGGCATCTAACCCTATTTTCCCACCAAGTCCACTTTCGGGGCTGGCAAAATCAAGATAATCGATAGGGGTATGTGTCATGGTTGTTATATCACGTACAGGATCCATACGGGTAGAAATTGCCCACATCACATCTTTCCAATCTCTTACATTAATATCATCATCTACAACAATAATAAACTTTGTATAAATAAATTGTTTTAAATAAGACCAAATCCCCATCATAATTCTTTTGGCATGACCCGCGTAAGCTTTACGGATAGATACAACTGCAATTCGATAAGAACACCCTTCAGGTGGAAGCCAAAAGTCAATAATCTCTGGAAATTGTTGTTGAAGTAACGGGATAAATATTTCATTTAATGCTTCACCTAAAACAGAAGGCTCATCTGGGGGGCGTCCGGTGAAAGTAGAAAGATAAATAGGTTTTGATCGCATAGTGATAGCACTGATGGTGAATACAGGAAATTGTTCAACAGAATTATAATATCCTGTGTGATCACCATAAGGTCCTTCATCTTCGAAGGATGCTAAGGAAACATGGCCTTCAAGCACAATTTCTGCTTGGGCTGGAACTTTAAGGGGAATAGTTTTGCAAGGTACAAGATCAAGTTTTTTATTACGCAAAAGTCCTGCAAATTGATATTCAGATAAAGTTTCCGGAACTGGTGTAACCGCCGCAAGAATTGTCCCAGGATCAGCCCCAATAACTGCTGCAACGGGTAAGGGTTCAGTTTTTTCATTTTGCCATTTTTGGAAATGGCTAGCTCCCCCCCGGTGTTTTAGCCATCTCATTAAAGTGCGATCACGTCCAATAACCTGCATACGATAGATACCAAGATTATAATCATCTTCTTTTGAATGACTGGGTCCTTTGGTTACAACAAGAGGCCAAGTTATAAGAGGTGCAGGTTCATCAGGCCAACAAGTTTGGATGGGCAATTTTGTCAGATCAATATCGCTTCCTTTTAAAACTATTTCCTGGCATGCGGCTTCGGTGACGGTTTTTGGTTTCATTGCCATAATGGTTTTAAGAAGAGGAAAATACTTTAAAGAATCTCGCCAATTTTCTGGGGGTTCTGGCTGCTTTAAAAAGGCTAAAGTTTGACCAATCTCTCTCAATTGATGGGGTTCTCTATTCAATCCTGTTGCTATACGTTCAATAGTACCAAAAAGATTAACTAAGACAGGGATGGAACAGGGGGTGTTATGGTGATCTATAGGTTGGGTAAATAAAACTGCAGGTCCGTTTTCTGCTAACAATCTTGTCTGAATTTCTGTCATTTCTAAATAACAACTAACTGGTACATCAACTGTTACAAGCTGGTGTTGAGAACGAAGTTTATCCATGAAATCACGTAATGATGTATAGGCCATAATTAAAAGCTTAAAAGAGAGTTATCTTTTTGACAAGATTATTGTATAAATACACATATGATAAATTAACCTTATGATTTTTATTTGATTAATGTAAAATGACAATTTTATTAAATTCGAAACCAATTGAAAATTGGCTCTTTGATTTAGATAATACACTTTATCCAAAGAACTGTAATCTTTTTGCCCAAATTGACAAAAAAATATGTGATTTTATCCAAATTTTTTTAAATTTATCTCAAGAAACAGCTTATAATTTACAAAAAAAATATTTTAAGGATTACGGCACATCTTTAAGTGGGTTAATGAAACATCATAATATTATACCAAATAATTTTCTGTCTTATGTTCATGATATAGATTATAGTAATTTATCTATAGATTCTATTCTTCAATGTGCACTGGATAAATTACCAGGACGTAAATTTATTTTTACCAATGGGTCTTATACTCATGCCCAAAGTGTTTTAGAACGGTTAGGTATAAATCATTGTTTTGAAATTATATTTGATATTGCTGCAGCAGATTATATACCCAAGCCCCAGCAGCAAACTTATCAAAAAATAATTGATACTTATAATTTAAATCCTCAAACAACAGTTATGATAGATGATATGCCCCACAATTTGGCTCCTGCTGCATCTATGGGTATGATGACGCTTTGGGTCCATGATAATCCAATACAGGATTTAGAATCTTTGTTTGAGTCACACATTCATTTTAAAACAGATAATTTATCTACATGGCTTCAGCAACTAACAGTGCATCTTTAAAAGATCCAATTGCTTGAGTATGAATAACAAATTGATTAGGTTAGAGTATGTTTATTAGTTGGCGTGATATCATAAATGCTATGAAGGGATTTTGGCGTCTCATTCATCTTGATCCATATGGGTTAGTTTATTTTGATAGCAGTTTTAAAGGTATTAAAAAATCATTTTTTTTGGCTTTACCCCTTTTACCTCTTTATATAATTTTTACTTTTTACCAAGCTAAAAATGATCTAGAAATAATTAATATAAAATTTGTTACAGTTTATGGTTTAGCCTATATTATAGGATGGGTTGCCTTTCCTTTATTTGCTTATTATCTTATTAGATTTATGGGACATCTGGCATATTATAATAGTTATATAGTTGTTTATAATTGGTTTACTTTACCCCAAATGGTTTTGTTTTTTCTTCTTTTTTTACTTTTACAAAGTGGGTGGGTTCCAGAAAATTTTATAGGTTTATTAATGGCTGTATTATCTATTGCAAGTATGGTAGGTTTATGGATTATTACATCTATAACTTTATTACTTCCTGGTGTGGGAATTTTTGCGCTTATTCTGTCAGATATTATTATTGAAATCGTTTTAGATTTAAGTGTGAAATTTTTGCTGGCATAAAGCTTCTATGCCAGGTAATTTTTTACCCTCGAGCCATTCTAAAAATGCTCCACCTGCAGTTGAAACATAAGTAAATTTTTCATTTAAGTTAAACATACTTAATGCAGCTACAGTATCCCCCCCACCGGCGACGCTTATTATTTTTTTTGCTTGGGTTAATTGTGATACTTCTTGGGACAAATATTCGGTTCCTTTTTCAAAAGGTGGATATTCAAAAGCACCACATGGTCCATTCCAAACTAGACTTTTAGTTTGGGATAATAATTTGATAATGTCTTGGACAGTTTGTGGCCCAATATCAAGAATCATTTTATCATTGGGAATAGAATTAATAGAAATAATAGATGCGTTATGACCATCTTTAAGATTATTTGCCACCACAACATCACTTGGTAGAATAATTTTGCATTGGCTTTTTTGTGATTGAGCTAAAATAGTTTTAGCTGTAGTAATCATTTCTTTTTCATAAAGAGAAGTACCAATATTATGCCCTTGGGCATAAAGAAATGTATTCGCCATTGCGCCGCCAATAACTAAAAAATCTACTTTATTCATAAGATTGGCAATAAGATCAAGTTTTGTAGAAATTTTTGCGCCCCCTATAATGGCAATTAAAGGGCGTTTGGGATTATCTAAAATTTGATGAAGATGTTCAAGTTCTGTTTGCATAAGCCTACCTGCATAAGCTGGCAGAAAATGAGTAATACCTTCTGTAGAAGCATGGGCACGATGCGCACAAGAAAAAGCATCATTGATATATATATGAGCTAAGTTTGCAAGATTTTTAGCAAAAGATAAATCATTGATTTCTTCTTCTTTATAAAATCTAATATTTTCTAAAAGTAAAATTTGACCATTGGTGAGTTTTGAAATTTGTTCTACTACATCTGCACCAATGCAATCCTTGGCAAAGAAAACTGAAGAAGATCCATAAATTTTTTGTAAAATTGGTAAAATAGGTTTCAAAGATAAATCTGGTACAATATGCCCATTAGGTCTACCAAAATGGGATAAAAGAATTATTTTGGCTTGGCGTTTTTTAAGCTCGGATAATGTTAGTGCGCTGCGTTCAATTCTTGTTGTATCTGTAACTTTCCCATCTTGCATAGGGACATTAAAATCTACGCGAACAAGAACTTGTTTATCATTGGGTTCAAAATCATCTAGTGTTAAGAAATTTGTCATTGGTATTTTCTGCATTTCATGTTATGTCTTTGAATCATTTATAAAATAATCTTCATGCATATTTGATCAAGAGAATAATTATGTCAAACTATGAAAGTGCTTTGATTACAGGCGCTAGCAGTGGGATAGGTGCTGCTTTTGCGCGGATTTTACCTGTAACGACAAAGTTATTATTAACTGGGCGAGATGCCGCAGCTTTACAATCATTGGCAACAGAATTACGTTTTGAAGGAAAAACGGTTGCTATTTTACCTGCTAATCTTGCAACAGATCAGGGTCGCCAAAGTGTAATTAAAGCTGCAGAAATTGCGGAAATTGATCTTTTAATTAATAATGCGGGTTTAGGTTGGGTAGGTGATTTTACCTCAATTTCCAGAGATAAAATTAAAGAGATGGTTGAGGTCAATATGATAGCACCTACTTTATTAACTCATGCTTTATTGCCAGCCATGCGTCTTTATTTAGAACGCTATCCCAATAAAAGGGCAGGTATTATTTTTACATCAAGTGTTGCTGGTTTTTTTTCTCTTCCTTGGTTTGCTGGCTATCCAGCAACAAAAACCTATCTTATAAAATTTGTTGAAGCTTTGGCCAGTGAACTTAAAGGTGAAAAAATTGATGTTGTGGCTTTATGTCCAGGTTTAACCCAAACTAAATTTCATCAACGAGCAAAAATGCCCCCTCGTTTATCAAAAGGGCATAGCGCAAAGAAAGTTGCGCTTGAAGGATTACGCGCTTTAAAAAAACGGCGGACAATTTATGTGGTTGGTTTTTTGAATAGTATAATGGTTAAAATAACAAGATTATTACCTGGGTTTATTTTAAAACCTTTTTTACGAAACTGGTTAAAAGGTAATTGAAATATAATTATTGTTTTGTTTCAAGTAAAAAAATGGTATTCTAATAAAGAAGACAATTTTTATAAAAGTGGATAATCACATGTATAAATTTTATTCTTATATTGTTATTTTATTTTTATTACCTGTTTCTGTTTTTGCACAGAGCCGTTATTATGGACATAATGTAGTTGTTCCTTCCTATCAAGGATTGGGAGTATATGGACCTCATCGGGGTATGGTTGTAACACCAGGTCCGCAAGGAAGTATTGGTGCCTATGGTAATGGACATGTTGTAACAGTTACACCTGGATATCAAGGTCCATCACAAAATTATGGTTCAACAGTTTATCAACCTATCTATCCTGGCTATCATGTAGGACAGGGTCAGGTGGTTGTGCCTTATGGTGGTGGAGTTACTATTTATAATAACAATGTTGGTGTGGCTGTTCCATCACCTTCATATAGATACCCTTAAAAATTAAGATAAACTGTTTTTTCGTTTCAAGTTCGTTTGATGAGGATAATCATCAAAAAGCTGAATAAATTGATTTAACATAGCGCCACTTAATTGCTCTGCATCTGTTAGAGTTAAAGCTCTTTTGTAATATCTTGTTACATCATGTCCTATACCAATAGCAATTAATTCTATGGGGGAATATGTTTCTATCCAGTTAATTACGGTGTGTAAATGATGTTCAAGATAATGAGCTGGATTAACAGAAAGTGTCGAATCATCAACAGGTGCCCCGTCAGAGATGACCATTAAAATACGTCTTTGTTCCGGGCGTTGAATCAATCTTTGATGTGCCCACAATAACGCTTCACCATCGATATTTTCTTTTAATAATCCTTCACGTAACATTAACCCCAAATTTTTTTTTGATTGTCGCCAGGGGGCATCTGCAGCTTTATAAATAATATGGCGCAGATCATTTAATCTGCCAGGGAGTGGAGGTTTACCTACAGTAAGCCAATTTTCTCTAGACTGACCGCCTTTCCAAGCTTTGGTTGTAAATCCAAGAATTTCTACTTTAACATGACATCTTTCCAAAGTTCTTGCCAAAATATCTGCGCTCATCGCTGCGATTGAAATAGGTCGCCCTCGCATAGAACCTGAATTGTCAATTAATAGACACACAACAGTATCTTGAAAATGTGTTTCTTTTTCTCTTTTAAAAGAAAGGGGAAGGGTAGGGTTGATAATAATTCGGCTTAATCTTGCTGTATCAAGAATACCATCTTCAAGATCAAATTCCCAGGAACGTGCTTGTTTGGCTAATAATTTTCTTTGCAATTTGTTTGCAAGTTTGGTGACGGCCACATCTGTTTTGCTTAGATGTTGGTCAAGGGTTTCTCTTAATTTTTGTAATTCTTTTGCGTCACACAGATGGTGAGCAAAAATAACCTCATCAAATTTATTATTGAAAACACTATAATCAGCTTCTCTCAAAGGATTAGATTTATTTTTTTTATTAATATTTATTAAAGATTTTTGTGATGTATTTTCTTGAAGTAAAGATTGAAAATCAAGATTGTCATCTTTATCCGATAATTGATCAAAACTTTCTTGGGGAGGGAGTAAATCTTCTTTTACAGGAAAATGATCTTCATTGTTTGAATCTGTTTTTGTGTCTTGATGATGAGTTTGAGGTAGTGTTTCTTTATTTTCAGAAGATTGGTTTTCATCCTTATAATCTTGTTCTTTTTCCCATAATGTATGCAACATATTATTAACACAATTGGCAAATTCTTTTTGATTATGAAGATATTTTTTCAAAGCATTTAAGTATGTATATGTTTTTTCATGTAAATAAGGTTTCCAAAAATCGATCATTTTTTGTGCTGTTTTTGGAGGTTTGCTTTGGGTAAATATTTCACGACATAAAAGTCGTAATGTTTGGGGTAAAAATTTTTTATCTCGTTCTTTAACAAGATGGTAATTATTTGTTTTACAAAAATGATCAAGAGCAATTGCCAAATTTTTTTTAACACCTGGCATGGACAAAGACCCAAGAGCTTCAATTCGGCTTAATTCAAGACAGTCAAAAATTTCTTGGGCCAATATTTCTTTAGGTGCTAAATGGTGGTGAAGTTTTGGGTCATGATGGCGAATTTTTAATGCAGCTTGATCTGCTTCACCTCTCAAAAGTTGGATAGTATTTTTTGCTTCATTTAGTAAAGGTTTAGATAAAATAATTGTATCAGATTTATGGGGAGATGTATCAGATTGAAAAGTAATCGTAATATCTTTTTTATGCGCCAAAGTTCGTAAAGTGGCTGCAGTCGTTTGTTCAATCAAATCAGATGTTAAAGGTCGTACCATACTAAATTTTTGCTAAAGAACTAACCATGGAATGGTCCAATTCTTTATCGAAACATCGTTGAAAATACTCACTAATAATCATTTTTTCGGTATCATCACATTTGTTAAGAAAGCTTAATTGAAAAGCATAGGCAATATTATTATCAAAAATTTTCGTATTTTCCGCCCAAGCAATAACGGTGCGTGGTGACATAACAGTCGAAATATCACCATTTATAAAACCTGCTCTCGTTAAATTTGCAACGTTAACCATTGATTCAATAATATTTTTATCTTGGGCAGAATTGTAACTTGGGGCTTTAGCTAAAATAATTTTTACTTCTTCTTCATGGGGTAAATAATTAAGATTAGCAACAATATTCCAACGATCCATTTGTCCTTGGTTAATAGGTTGTGTCCCATGATATAAACCTGTTGTATCCCCAAGACCAATGGTGTTGGCTGTAGCAAAAAGACGAAAAGCGGGATGGGGTTTAAGAATTCTATTTTGATCTAGTAAGGTTAATTTGCCTTCAACTTCAAGCACACGTTGAATGACAAACATAACGTCTGGTCTGCCTGCATCATACTCATCAAAAACTAAAGCTGTTGGTGATTGTAAAGCCCAAGGAAGTAAGCCTTCACGATATTCGGTTATTTGCTTACCATCTTTAAGAAGAATGACATCTTTACCAATCAAGTCTATGCGGCTGATGTGACTATCAAGATTAATGCGTATGCAAGGCCAATTAAGTCTTGCTGCAACTTGTTCTATGTGGGTCGATTTACCAGTTCCATGATATCCATGAATTAAAACACGTTTGTTGAAACTAAATCCAGCTAATATGGCGAGTGTTGTGGCTGGATCAAAACAATATGTTTCATCTATTTCAGGTACATGTTCACTTGTCTGGCTAAAGGCCGGAACTTGCATTGTTGAATCAATACCAAAAACCTGTTTCGTAGAAATAAGAATATCTGGTATCCGCAAGGAAGAAGATAAAGAATTACTTTTTTCAATATTCATGAAGGTGTACCTTTTAAATATTATCCAATTAAATATTATCCAATTTTAGGCAAATTTTTTTCTTAAAAAACTATAGGCTCTATTAATATTTTTTAATTTTTCTTCTGCTATTTTATTCCCTCCATTAATGTCTGGATGTAAATTTTTTACAAGCATTTTGTAGTTATTTTTAATGTCGGTCCAAGTAGCAGGAGGGGTTAAGGATAAAGTTGCTAAAGCCTTTTCTTCTTCAGTTTGGGGAGCAGATTGTGCTTTATTTTTTGTTTTCCATCCCAAAATATTTAATGAATCATGAATTTGTCCTATATTATGACCAAGACGCCAACTGGGTCTTTGCCAAACTGTATCAAATCTAATATAGGTTTCAATTTCCTCGGCGGACATATTTTTATAATAATCCCAGCTTTTATTATAGGTACGAATATGGTCAAGACAAAACCAATAATAATCTCGTAAATCAATACGTGATTTTGGCGCAGGAAAGTCACCTTCTGCTTCGCAGCTTGGGTGATCACACTTTTTCTTTATGGTTCCGTTGGCTATAGACATAAATATAAATCATTATGATGAATTCATTATGTTATAATATAGGAAGTTTTTCTTAAACTAAAAAGCTAGCAATTAAATTAATTTTCTGCTATGAATAAGAAGGAATTATTTTATGAATTTTAAATTAAATCTTGAGGAAAAATTACAAAAGGCGTTTGCCCCTCTTGAATTAAAAGTGATCAATAATTCTTTTAAACACCGCCATCATAAAACCTGGCTTTTAGACAAAAATCCAGGTCAAGAAGGGGAAAGTCATTTTTATATTGAAATGACGTCCTCATATTTTGAGGGTATGTCAAAATTAGAGCGCCATAAAGCAATTTATGATCTTTTTAAAGAAGAATTAAAAAACCATATTCATGCTTTGGAATTGAAACTTAAAACACCCAATGAATAAAGAATAATAAATTGGTATAATTATGTTTCATTGCTTGGCGAAATTAAAGGGGTAATTTTTAAAGTTTTAATTTGGTAACGATGCTTTGATAGAATTTCAAATCTAAAACCATAAAAAACAAAAACCTGATCTTTTTCAGGTATACGACGTGCTTCATGAAGAACTAATCCGGCAATTGTTGAAGCTAGATCATCAGGTAATCGCCACCCAAATTCTCGATTAAGGTCACGTATTGTAACCTGTCCATCAACTATATAGCTTCCATCATTTTGAATGGTGACACCTGTAACGCCAATATCATGCTCATCTTCAATATCACCTACAATTTCTTCAAGTATATCTTCAAGAGTAACAATGCCTAAGAGAACACCATATTCATCAACAACCAAAGAAAAATGCTCTTTTCTATCACGAAAAGCTTGCAGTTGATCTAAAAGGTTGGTGGTATCAGGAATAAACCATGGAGGTGTGGCCATTGTTGTGATATCTAATTTATCTGCTTGGGTCAAATTAGCATTAATTGCCCGTAAAATTGCTTTGACGTGAATTATACCAATAATATTATCAGGATTTTCTTTCCATATGGGAATACGTGTAAATGGACTATTAATGATATCGACAACAATTTTATCAAAGGGTTGATTGGCATCAATAGTTACTATTTGACTACGGTGAATCATAATATCTGCAACTGTAACTTTTTCAAGATCAAGGATACTATGGAGCATAGCACTTGCATGTTCTTCATTAATTTGTTCTGCATGTAAATCAATAGCACCGCGAAGTTCCTCTTTGGCCGACTCACTTCCTAATTCATTAAAATTTGCAATCCCAAATAAATGAAGAATTCCACGTACAATATATTGGGAAAGTAAAATAAGTGGATTTAAAATGAAAACGATGACGCGCATCACAGGACCAAGGATTAAAGATACTTGTTCTGGATTATTAATGGCGATGGTCTTTGGTAACATTTCTGCAAGTAAAACAATTAAAATTGTCATAATAAAGGTTGCATAAATAACACCGTCTTCGTTAAAAAATTTTATAAGTAAACTTGTCGCAAGAGCAGATGCAAAAATATTAACTAAATTATTACCAATTAGAACGCAGCTAATAACCCGTTCCATATGCGAACGTAATTTATTAACAGTTTTTGCTTTTTGGTTACCTTGTTGTTCTAGAGCATGTAATCTTGCCTTAGAAGCTGCAGTTAACGCAGTTTCTGCACAAGAAAAAAAAGCAGAAATAAGAAGTAGGATAAGAATAGTAATTTCTATTAACATAATACTCCAAAATTTAGTTAAAACTAAAAACGAAAGTAATTATAAATGATTTCCTAGAAAAAAATATATAAAATCTTCGATATCACGAACAGAAATATTTTTTTGAATAAAGGCTTTACCAATACCTTTAACTAAAATTAATGTCAATTTTTGGTTTTCTGATTTTTTGTCCTGCTGAAGATAGTATATAAATTTCTGAATTTGTTTAGGGTGTTTTAACCATAAAGAAGCCTGTGTTGGCAACCCTATTTGATCTAAATGTTGTTTGACAATTTTGTTTTCTTTTTCAGGACATAATCCTAAATAAACTGATAAAGAAAAAGCAAAAACTATACCTATGGAAACAGCTTCGCCATGAAGCAATTTGTTACTGTTATAATCAAGGAGGCTTTCTAGGGCATGTCCAAAACTGTGTCCCAAGTTAAGAAGCAATCTTTGATGACGATCTTTTTCATCTTGGGCAATAATCGAAGCTTTAATTTTACAACATTTGGCAATAGCTTGTTTTAAACAATTTGTATTGCCATTAAAAATATGGAAGTGATTTTTTTGAAGCCATTTGAAAAAAACATTATCTTGAATAAGAGCATATTTGATAAGTTCTGCATATCCTGCTTTTAAATGTCGTAAGGGTAGTGTTTTAAGATATAAGGGATCAATAAGTACAAGAGATGGTTGGTAAAAAGTGCCAATTAAATTTTTACCTTGTTTCGTATTAATAGCTGTTTTTCCGCCAATAGAACTATCGATTTGCGCAATAAGAGTTGTTGGAATTTGAACAAATATTACACCACGTAATAAAAGAGATGCTGCAAGCCCTGTAATATCTCCAATAACTCCCCCACCTAATGCTATAATTATATCAGCGCGACGTATTGAATGAGACAGACAATAATTAAGAATGCGCTGTAATGATGCCCAATTTTTATATTTCTCTCCTTCGGATAAAATAAAAGGTTTGATAATGTTTTGATTGCCTAAAGCTCGCAAAAGATTTTTTAAATGTAATTCGGCTATTTTTTTATCTGTAATAATAAATATTCTTCTCTTGTCCGTCGAAATTTTATATAAAATTTTATTTATATCTTTAATAAGGTTATTTTTTATAAAGATAGAATAGGAATGAGAAGCAGTTGAAACAGGAATGGTTAACAAAGAAGACATAAAACTAAAAAAATTGGTTATTTATTAAAAAACTGATCTAAAGAATATAAAGTGGATTGAATTGCATAGGATATAGTTTGATTATTATGAACTATAATATCAGCTTCTTGATAAAAAGGGTAACGTTCTTTACGGAGTTGGATAATTGTTTTTTTAAGATTATCTTGATTGTTGAGCAAAGGTCTTTTTGTATTCCAAGATACTCGTTTTAAAGTAATTTTTAAATTTGCTTTTACCCATATGGAACAACTTTGTGTTTTGATTACAGTCCGTAAGACAGGATTAATGAAGGCGCCCCCGCCTGTTGATATGATAGAATAGTTTATTGAATTTAAATTTTCTATAATAGTGTTTTGTTCTTGTTCACGAAAAGCTTTTTCTCCATAATTTTGAAAAAAATCTTTAATCAAAAGCCCAGTTTTTTGTTGAATAAGCATATCGCTATCGATAAAAGGAATATTTAAAATTTGCGCCAATATTTTGCCAATGCGTGTTTTCCCAGCACCCATTAATCCTACAAGTACAATAGGTTTTGTAATTTTAAAAGATGGAATAATTTTGGGCATCCGGTTAAATTTTAGTATCTGTAATTTTTATACATTATTTTATATATCTTAATAAAATCCTGTTACTTTTCAATTTAATAAGGATTATAAACGTAATAATATAAAGAATAACAATTTATAAAAGGATGTAAAATTATGAAATTGTTTGTAGGTCTGTTAATTGTAGTATTGGTAATAATTATTGGGGGAGCTGTTTTTTTGGGCTTGTGGGAACCAACTATGCCACAAAATAATGTTGAAAAAATTGTTCCTAATGAGCGGTTGCTAACGAATTAAATGGCGCATTCTTTTTTTCTAAAAAGGCTACTGATTTTTTTTGTGATATACCAGATGTTTGGTTTTGCTGAAAGCTATGCACAATTTGGTCCACCAATTCCTATTTTACAGGAAAAGAATTCCCCCCAGGACATAAGTTCTTTTTTAGAAAATAATACCAAATCAGATTTAGGTATGCCCATATATTTTGCTGGAAGTAAAGAGACACATTTAATTAATAATACTCTAGATACAAAAGAGGGCGGATTGACCCAAGATTTATGGAATGGGGTGGACCAAGTGAGGGTAGAAAAATTAATTAAAGAACTTCCTATAACACAAAAAACGTATGTATTGCGTAACTTAATGAAACGCCTATTAATGACAAATAGCTCTAGTCCAAAAGGTTTTAACCTTGATCAATTTATGTCTCTTAAAGCGCAATTACTTGTTAAGCTTGGCGATGGTAAAGCAGTTGCTGATCTTCTGGATTATAAATCTATTAATCTTTTAGATTGGCCAGTTGCACGAATGAAGCTAGATGCTCTGTTATGGTCTGATCAAATTGAACGCATGTGTCATGAGATTAAAGAAGATATTATGGTTTTTAATAACCAACCATATTGGCATCAGTTAAAGTTTTTTTGTCAGTGGTATAAAGAGCATACAATACCTATATTAAATGCATCTGAAAAAAAATTATTGGGATCTAATGGCGATTTTTTTTTAAGGCTTTTTAATTGGCAAAATGAACAAAAAGATTCTGATAAAAAAGAAAATTTTGTAACAGCTTTATATTTTACTATTCTAAAAATAAATAACCAACTATTACCCCAATCATTTTATAAAATAACAGAACCTATATGGCTAATTTCTTTTATTGAGAGTAAAGATTTAGATCCTATTTTGCGTCGATATGCTGCTGAACAAGGAGTACGTCAAGGATTGTTTTTTTATGAAAATTTGGCACCTCTTTACAGTAATTTCGGAATCGTTGACCAATCAAATAAACAAGATGAGATAATTTTAAAAAATTATCCAGCTATATGGAAAAAATTGCAGCAAGATAATAACCCTGAAGATAGGGTCGTTTTTCTTCAAAAGATTTTTGTCGAAGCTAGGAAACAAGGCATTTATAAAGAAATTGCGCCTTTATATGCGCCATTTGTTTTAGAAATTAAGCCCACACAAGAATTAGGTTGGTTTGCGCTTGAAGCTGGAAGATTATTGTATTTCTTAGGCTTTGATGACCAAGCAAATGGTTGGCTAGAGATAGTCAAATCTTTAGTACCCACCAGGCCAGAGATGAAAATACAAATGCAAAAACTTATGGTATTGTCAATAATAGGTACGTCAGATGTAAAGGCTGAAATTGATTACGCATTTTTGTGGTCAATAATAAATCAAGAAATAGAAAAAAATTCTTTAAATATATCAAATACCAAACGTATTTCGCGATTGTCGGCTGCATTAACTTTAAGTTATAAAAAAGAAGAAAAAGATTGGACAGAAATAGCAGATAATTTTTCTGATGCAACGGAAACAGAAATTGATACGGAATTATGGTTTGCCACCGGTGATGCGGCTGTAGCAAAATATCAAGGATTAACCTTACTTTTGCTTTTTAAAATTTTTGGAACTACTTCTCCTGGTGCCCAAAAAGCTATGTATATTCAAAAGGCTTTAGAAAGTTTATATATGATTGGTCTTTATAAAGAAGCAAGACAATTGGCTTTGGCTGTTGCAATTGATAATGGTCTTTAATTAAATGTTTTTAAAAAAAGAACATAAAAAAGAACAAATTTTACATATAGAACTTTTTTTAGAAATGCTTTTAGCGGAACGAAACATTTCTTTACATACTTATGAAGCTTATTTAAAAGATCTTAATGATTACAATGATTTTTTATTACCCCACAATATTTCTATTATAGATGCAAAGACGAATGATATACAAAATTATATTAAAAATATTTATGCACGATCTTTAAGTGCGCGTACTTTAGCAAAAAAACTTTCTGTATTACGTCAGTTTTATAAATTTCTTGTGGCAGAGGGAATTCGTACAGATGATCCAATTTTTTTGATTGAGAATCCAAAAGCACAAAAATTAATTCCAAAATCTCTTCAAGAAAATTATCTTGACCACCTTATTCATTTTGTTCAACAAAGTAATGATTTAGATAAATATTTATTTTTGACTATTATAGAGCTTTTATATGGTGCCGGGTTACGGGTGTCAGAACTTGTTACACTGAAAACTTCTTCTTTTATTGAAAATGAAAAATTTGTTATAGTTTATGGTAAAGGATCTAAAGAAAGAATGGTGCCTTTAGCACTACCTGTACAACGTGCTGTTTATACCTGGAAGTATGATGAACGAGCAAAATTTATGAAAAGACATAAATTTTTAACAAAAGAATCATGGTTTTTTCCTTCACCTCATAATAATTCCCATATTACGCGTCAATATGTTGGGTTAATTTTAAAAAAAATAGCCAACAAATCTGGATTAGAGTATCAAAAGATTTCCCCCCATAAGTTACGGCATTCTTTTGCAACTCACATGCTTGAACATGGGGCTGATTTACGAACAATACAAACGCTTTTAGGGCATGCTGATATTACCACAACACAAATTTATACAAAGGTTACTCAAACGAAAATGAAAGAAGTGGTTGAGAATTACCATCCCTTAGGTTATAAAAGTGGGTTTAAAAATATAAAAAAGTAAAACCATATGAGCTATATGAGATTGTCGAGATTAGGATTTTAAAATTATAATGCCCAGTTTTTTGGAATTTGAAAAACCTATTGCTGAACTTGAAGGAAAGATAGCTGAACTGCGCCATCTTTCTACTCATAATGATGTTAACATCATAGATGAGATTAGTCATCTTCAAGTTAAAGTTGATAAACTTTTAAAGCAAACTTATTCAAAATTAAACTCTTGGCAAAAAACTTTAATTGCAAGACATCCTGAAAGGCCCCATTTTTTTGATTATATTCAAAATATATTTACAGATTTTATTCCCTTAGCTGGGGATAGATGTTTTGCTGATGATAAAGCAATTATTGGGGGCTTGGCTAAATTTAATCAAAAAACTGTTATGGTTATTGGTCACGAAAAGGGTTCTGATACAGCAAGCCGGGTTAAACATAATTTTGGTATGGCAAAACCTGAAGGTTATCGTAAAACTCAACGTTTAATGAAACTGGCAGATCATTTTGGTCTTCCTATTGTTACTCTAGTTGATACGCCTGGTGCTTATCCTGGTATTGATGCAGAAGCACGTGGCCAAGCAGAAGCTATCGCTAAATCAATACAAATATGTTTAGAGGTTAAAGTTCCCTTAATTTCTGTTATTATAGGCGAAGGAGGATCAGGGGGGGCTGTAGCTTTAGCTGTTGGAAATAAGGTATTAATGTTAGAACATTCCGTTTATTCTGTAATTTCTCCAGAAGGGTGTGCATCCATATTATGGCGTAGTGCATCTCATGCTAAAGAAGCAGCAGAAGCATTAAAATTAACGGCTGCAGATCTATTACAGCTTGGCGTTATTGATACGATTATTAAAGAACCTCTAGGTGGTGCGCATAGGGATCAAGAAGAAACTATTCAAACGGTTAAAAAAGCTATTGAAAAAGCTTTTGATGAGCTTATAGAAGAAAAAATTGAAGATTTTGTGCAACATCGTGTTGATAAATTTCTGGATATGGGCCAGAAAAATTGATATATTTTAATAAGTATTTATAATTAAAATACAAAATTTAATTTTAAATATTTTACACATAAAATAAATTAAAAAATATTAGTATATTTGTAAAATTAATATATTATTAACTTATTATATATTTAATTATTTGATATAATAAATTTTATTTACATATTTTTAAATTAGGATAGCTTATACGTATGCAAGCATCGCCAGATTTTGTTTTAAACCCAGATTATAATTCAAATTATATACCCCAAGTTTGGAAAGGGCCAAATCAAGGCAAAAAAATTTCCATTGGTACAGAAGACCATAAAAATCTTTTTTGTAGAATGTTACTTGATACTTTCAATCCTTATAAGCCTGCTGTTATTCAATGGCCTGTTTTATCTGAAGAGGCTTTTAAAAGATTAACCACTTTACCTTTTTGGAATATCGCTGTTCATACAGAAGAACGTGCTTCTGTAAGGGTGAAAGCTTTAGCCGAGCAAACATTAGATCCACTTTTAAAAGAGGCTATTAGTTTAGATGCCTTTGAAGAAGACCGTCATAAGCATGTTTTAAAATATATGACGGATTTTTATGGAATTAAGATTGCGCCATATGTTTTTGAAAAACCAAAAAATGCAGAATGGGCATTTATGTTAACAGGTTATGGGGAATGTTTCGAAAGCTTTTTTGCATTTGGTCTTTTTGCATTAGCTCGTAAATCTGGATTTTTTCCTTTACCTTTGATTGAGGTATTTGAACCTGTTGTTCAAGAAGAAGGGCGACATATTTTATTTTTTGTTAATTGGGTGGCTTATGTACAGGCAAATTTGCCTTTTTGGAAAAAACCTTGGTTTTTCTTTAAATGTATGGCAGCTATTATATATGCAGTTTGGACCAGAGTTAAAACGGTAACTGGTACAAAAACTGGAAATTTTACAGCGCAAGGAGCAAATGCATTATCAATTAAAACATCTGCATTAGACTTTTTGAATTTATGTTTTTCTGAAAATGATCGCCGTATGAAAATATATGATGAACGTTTGTTACGTCCTAAACTAGTTCCTAATTTAATGAATATTGTTCGATGGTTTCTAGAAAAAAGAAAAAAATAATTTTAATTAGAAGCTATATATTAAAAATTACTATAATTATTGACAGTGTTAGATATTCACCCTATGTCTAGACATAAGGAAATAACGGATTTTTCCTAAAAAATAATGTTTTATGATTGAGGTTTTAAATGTTTGCCTCCTTAGCTCGGCAGATTTTTGGTTCAGCGAATGAACGGTTTATTAAATCTTTAAGAAAAGAAATTCTTGATATTAATAATCTTGAAGAAGATTTAAAAAAATTAACAGATTCAGAATTAGCTGATCGTACTTTATGGTTTCGTCAACGTCTTAAGGATGGCGAGCAATTGGATGATCTATTACCAGAAGCTTTTGCAACGGTACGCGAAGCTGCGGTTCGCTGTCTTGGCCAACGTCATTATGATGTTCAACTTATGGGGGGTATGGTTTTACATCAAGGAATGATTGCTGAAATGAAAACAGGTGAAGGTAAAACACTGGTTTCTACGTTAGCTGTTTATCTTAATGCTTTAACTGGTAAGGGTGTCCATGTTGTAACCGTAAATGATTATTTAGCTAAAAGAGACGCAGAGTGGATGGGTCAAATTCATAGATTTTTAGGATTGTCAGTAGGTGTTATCGTCCATGGGCTTAATGATCACGAAAGACGTGAGGCTTATAATTGTGATATTACTTATGGAACTAATAATGAATTTGGATTTGATTATTTACGGGATAATATGAAATTCCGTCTTGAAGATATGGTTCAACGGGAATTTAATTATGCTATTGTTGATGAAGTTGATAGTATTTTAATCGATGAAGCTAGAACACCTTTAATTATTTCAGGTCCTACCGAAGATAATTCAGAACTTTATATAAAAATAAATGCTTTAATTCCTGAATTACAGCCAACAGATTACGAAAAAGATGAAAAAAACCGTAATGTTACTTTAACGGAACAGGGTGTTGAGCATATAGAAGAGCTTTTAAAAAAAGCGGGATTATTAGAAACTGGTTCTCTTTATGATATACAAAATATTACCTTTTTACATCATGTTAATGCAGCGTTAAGAGCTCATAAGCTTTTTACACGTGATGTAGATTATTTGGTTAAAGACAACAAAGTTGTTATTGTTGATGAATTTACAGGCCGTATGCTAGAAGGTCGTAGATATTCAGAAGGATTGCATCAAGCTTTGGAAGCCAAGGAAGGTGCTATCATTCAAAATGAAAATCAAACTTTAGCTTCGATTACATTCCAAAATTATTTTAGACTTTATCCCAAATTAGCTGGTATGACAGGTACAGCTATGACAGAGGCAGGTGAATTCTCTGATATTTATAATTTGGACGTTATTGAAATACCACCAAATAAAACAGTGGCACGTTTAGACCAAAATGATGAAATTTATCGTACAGCCCAAGAAAAATATAATGCAATTATTCATTTGATTGAAGAATGCCGCCAAAAAGAACAACCTGTATTGGTTGGAACCGTGAGCATAGAAAAATCTGAAATTATTTCAAGTTTATTAAAAAAACGTAAAATACCTCACCAAGTTTTGAATGCCCGTTATCATGAACAAGAAGCCGTAATTATTTCTGAAGCAGGGGTACCGGGTGCTGTCACTATTGCAACAAATATGGCAGGACGTGGGACAGACATTCAACTAGGTGGTAATTTGGAAATGCGTTTGCATTCGGAAATTTTAGAAACTGATAGCGATGAAGTTCGTACCAATAAAACAATTAAAATTAAAGACGAAATTGAAAAATCAAAGGATATAGCATTAAAAGCTGGCGGATTATTTGTCATAGGAACAGAACGACATGAAAGTCGCCGTATTGATAACCAATTACGCGGTCGGTCTGGACGTCAAGGTGATCCAGGTGCATCACGTTTTTTCTTATCTCTGGAAGACGATTTAATGAGAATTTTTGGTTCTGAACGGATGGATTCTGTTTTAAGAAGGTTGGGTTTAAAAGAAGGCGAGGCAATTACCCATCCATGGGTAAATAAAGCTTTAGAAAAAGCCCAACAAAAAGTTGAAGCCAGAAATTTTGAAGTGCGTAAAAATCTATTAAAATTTGATAATGTTATGAATGAACAACGTAAAGTCATTTATGAACAAAGACGCGAATTGATGCAGGTACAGGATATTGCAGATACTGTTAAAGAAATGCGTCATGAAGTAATTCATCAAATCATCGAACGTTATATTCCTGAAAAATCATATGCAGAAGAATGGGATATAAAAGGATTACATGAAGAAATGCGACGTGTTTTAGCCTTAGAACTTCCTTTAGAAGGTTGGGCTAAGGAGGAAGGTGTGGATCAAGCTATAATTCTACAACGTGTTTTAGACGCATCTGACAAGAAAGTTATTGAAAAGGAAAATACATTTGGCCCAGAAGTAATGAGGGCTGCTGAAAAAAGTTTACTTTTACAAATTCTTGATCAGAATTGGAAAGATCATCTTTTAACTCTTGACCATTTAAGACACGGAATTAATTTAAGAGCTTATGCTCAGCGTGATCCACTAAATGAATACCAACGCGAAGCATTTGAAATGTTTCATTTAATGTTAAATTATTTACGTGAACAAATTACCTCTGTGCTTAGCCACATACGTATCCAAGTTGAGCAACCAGAAGAAATTATCCCGGCAAAAAAACCTGTAAAAATGTATGAAACAAGGGAAGATCCAGCTTTAGCAAATTTAGATACAGATACAATATCACCATCCCAGGAAAATAGAATACCTGCTACTTCCGATAAAACGCCACGTAATGCTTTGTGCCCTTGTGGTTCTGGTAAAAAATTTAAACAATGTCATGGTAAAATAAGCTAATCCAAATTTATGAGTCTGAATGAACAAAGGCCAACTATTGTTTGGTTTAGACAAGATTTAAGACTAGGGGATAATCCAGCTTTAAAAGCAGCTTTAGACGAAAATCGTCCAATAATTTTACTTTATATTTATGATGAAAATTTTGCATCACCTTGGTCTATCCAAGGTGCCTCCTTATGGTGGTTGGGGCAAAGTTTGCTTTTTTTAGAAAGAAAGATAAAGTATTTTAAAAACAAATTGATTTTAAAGCGGGGTAGTGTTCTTAATCTTATACCCCATATAATTCGTGAGACTCGTGCAATTTCATTACATTGGAATAGATGTTATGAACCATCATCGATAAATCGTGATACATTATTAAAAGAAAAATTACAAAAACAAGGAATAGAAGTTACCAGTCATAACGCTTTATTGCTCTCTGAGCCTTGGCATAATCTTAATCAATCGAAACAACCCTTTAAAGTTTTTACACCATTTTGGAATCGATTAAGAAATAATTTAAATATATCTTATACATATTGGTACCCAAAACATCTACCTTGTCCAGACAAATTTCCAGAAAGCGATAATTTGAAAGAATGGAAGCTTGATCCCTTTTGGTCAAAAAAATTTAAATCTTATTGGCAACCTGGCGAAGATCATGCAGAAAAGCAATTGGATGATTTTATACAAAAAAAGATATTCAACTATTCAAAAAAACGGGATTATCCCTATGATGCATGTACATCAAGAATGTCCCCTTATTTACATTGGGGTGAAATATCACCAGCGAGAATTTGGTCAAAAACTATACAGCAATCGTTTTATAAGGATGCATCAACAGAACAAATAGAAAGTTTTTTAAGGCAACTTGGATGGAGAGAATTTTGTCATAGTTTGTTATTTTATTGGCCAACCTTTCCGGCTCAAGCGTGGCAAGATAAATTTAATAATTTTCCTTGGAATGATAAGGAGGAACATTTTAATGCATGGTGTTGTGGTCGAACAGGTTATCCCTTTATTGATGCAGCCATGCAAGAATTATGGCAAACGGGATGGATGCATAATCGTGCGCGTATGGTTGTTGCTAGTTTCTTGATAAAAGATTTATTAATTCCCTGGCAAAAAGGGGAAGCATGGTTCTGGGATACACTTGTTGATGCGGATCTTGCCCAAAATTCATCTAATTGGCAGTGGGTTGCAGGGTCTGGCGCAGATGCATCCCCATATTTTCGAATTTTTAACCCAATTCTACAAAGTAAGAAATTTGATCCACAAGGCAATTATATACGGCAATGGTTACCCATACTTAAAAATTTATCTGATAATGATATCCATACACCCTGGAAATTATCTAAAGAAAAATTAAAAGATTGTGGTCTAGTATTAGGAAAAAATTATCCTTATCCTATTGTTGATCATGAAGTCGCTAGAAAAAAAGCTTTAAATGCTTATAAAGCCTTAGTTTAAGATAGGTTTTTTCAATTAGTTTAAAAAATACATATAGAAGCAATAAGAATAGGCTTGACATTATGATAGGAATATGATAATAATAGTCCTATTATTGCTAAGGCTATTTATGGACTTTGAAAAAGAGGGAAGAATATCATGTCGATTCCATATGACTATGAAATTGGAAAACAAATCTGTGTTAAGATAGCGATGGGGTATAGGTTAGATAAATTAGAAGAAGATGACTTTCCACCCTTATTCCAAATCATGATCTGGCTATTGGAAGAAGAGGGATTTTACACGCTTTATGAAAAAGCCTTAAGGATCTATAGTGATATAATTACCGGTCGTGTGGCGGAACTTGTCAAGAAAAGTGAGAAGATCTTAGAAGAAGATAAAAGCTTAACATCATCCCAACGTCTATCCTATAACCGGATGGTGATAGGAAGTAGTAAATGGTTGGTTAAATGTTTGAACCTGAAAAAATCTGTGCATCGATCTCAAACCCTATTCAAAACTCAAGAAAGACGTGTTGATAGAATCCAACATATGGTTCAAAACCATAGTGGCTTTTCGGATTCAGCTAATCAGATACCTACCTACATTCCATAATAATTATGGATATATTCTGCATAATTATTATCCATGCCTTCAACAAAAAAATATGTAAAACCTTATAATTTATTAAATGTTAGCTATACAAAAATTTGTGATATATTGATTATGAGTAAAACTATTTATGTAAAAATATATACAATGTTGTAATTGTTATTTATTTTTATGAAAATTATATTTTATTCTTTAGGTTTTTATTTAAATAAATAAAAATTAATACGATTATCATCATAATGTCATGAAATGGTCATTAAACTTTCATAAATAAATGGTATTTAAATGCACATTTAAATTTTGAAGAGTTCACAAAGGGCAAAATAAATGACAATAAAAAATAAATATACAGCTAGAATTATCGAAAATTCTGATGATATAGGTTCAAATGATACAAATAATAAACCTATGGTTGAAATTGCTGATATATTTTTAAGTAGAAGAAATTTAATCAAAACAACATCAATTGTTGGGGCTGCGGCTTTTTTATCTTCTTCTATAGCTCGCTTTGCATTTGCAGATAATTTAGAAACTTTACCTTATATAACTTTTGAAGGTATATCCCATGGTATTGATGAAACACATCATATTGCCAAGGGTTATAACGCAGATATATTACTTCGGTGGGGTGATCCCATCATACATAATGCATCTTCCTTTGATCTTTATAATCAAACTGCCAGTGCACAAAAAAAGCAATTTGGGTATAATTGCGACTTTATAGGGTATTTCCCATTACCAGCCGGATCCCAAAATTCAAACCATGGTTTATTGTGTGTAAATCATGAATATACAAATGCTGAATTGATGTTTTCAGGGTTGAATCAAAAAAATAAAAAAGATCTTCTTACCAAACAGCAAATCGATGTTGAAATGATGGCATTAGGCCATAGTATTGTTGAAATAAAAAAAACCGGAATGTCTTGGGCTGTTGTTTCTGATTCATCTTATAATAGAAGAATAACGCTGGCTGATACCAAAATGCTTATTACAGGGCCAGCAGCAAAAAATGTACATATGCAGACAAGCCAAGATCCAAAAGGGGTAGAAGTAATAGGAACGCTTAATAATTGCGCGGGTGGTGTTACGCCATGGGGGACTGTCTTAATAGCAGAAGAAAATTTTAATAATTTTTTTGGTGGTACTTTTAAAGATCAGACTCAAACCAAATCGTATGAACGATACGGATTAAAAGAAGAAGCAGAATATCCTTATATGAAATTTTATGATCGATTTGATTTAAGCAAACATCCAAATGAAGTAAATCGTTTTGGTTGGATGGTAGAAATTGATCCTTATGATCCAAATTTTGTTCCACGAAAACGTACGGCCTTAGGTCGTTTTAAACATGAAGGAGCAGGGGTTGTCCTTAATAAAGATGGGCATATTGTTGTCTATATGGGGGATGATGAGCGGTTTGAATATATTTATAAATTTGTCAGTAAGAATAAATTCATACCTACTAATCGTCATGGCAATATAGATATACTGGATGATGGTATACTTTATGTAGCAAAATTTTCTGAAAATGGGAAAATGGTTTGGCTGCCCCTGCTTTTTAACCATGGACCATTAACCCCTGAAAATGGTTTTGAAAATCAAGGAGATGTTGTTATTCATGCAAGAAAAGCTGCCGATTTGATGGGGGCTACCCCTATGGATCGACCCGAAGATGTGGAAGCTAATCCTGTGAATGGCCGTGTTTATGCAATTTTAACGAACAATACTAAGCGTACAAATGAAAAGATAGATGCTGTTAATCCTAGGGCTAATAATCAAGCTGGACATATTATTGAAATGATCCCTCCTGGTGGTATAGGTAAGAATGCCGACCATACGGCCTTGGAATATCAGTGGGATATTTTTATATTGGCAGGTGATCCATCAAAAAATGATGCAAAATATGGTGCCACTTCAGATGTAAAAGATTGGTTTTTATGTCCTGATAATTGTACTTTTGATCAAAAAGGTCGGTTGTGGATTGCAACAGATCAAGGAAGCGATCAAGCGCAATTTGGTATTGGTGATGGATTGTATGTTATGGAAACAGAAGGATCAGGTAAAGCAATTCCGCAGCTATTTTATCGTGTACCCAAAGATGCAGAGATGTGTGGTCCTTGTTTCACACCTGATAACAAAACGATGTTTGTTGCTGTGCAACATCCAGGCGAAGGGTCAACCTTTGATAATCCCAGCACCCGTTGGCCAGATTTTAATGATAAAATGGTCCCCAGACCCTCGGTTGTTGTTCTTACTAAACAAGATAAAGGGATTATAGGTAGTTAAAAATTAATAATATACTCGTGATATTAATCTGGCTTCTTTTCTTGCCAATTACCTTGGTTATCTTGATAGAAATAAATAAGCGAGTGACCTAGTTTCTTGTATTCAAGCCAGCGTTGCCGGGCTAATTTAATATTTTCATCATTTTGATTATCAAAGATATCAATATATTGATCGAAATGATAAGTATGATTAGTGATTAAATGACCAATAATAAAAAGTATATTTGCCTTATTAGGATTTTCTTCTTTATCTGTGAGCCAAATTGGTTGGTGTTCTGCATACCCATCAAGATTATTACCGTGCGGTAAAAAACTTCTTTCATCGTGTGTCCATAGCCAATTGGTTAAAGATTCAATTTTTTCATCCTGGTCCATCCAAATAACAGCCCTTTGTTGGCGTTTTAATATACGGTCAAGCATGGTTTTTAAACCATGCTCAACACTTGTCTTATTAAGATGATAAAAACGAATTTCACCCATGGATTTCATATTGATCGTGAATAAAACGATTAAGCAATCTAACCCCAAAACCTGTTGCTCCTTTGGGGACGGTATCCAGATCTTTTGTAGTCCATGCTACACCTGCGATGTCAAGATGTGCCCAAGCTGTGCCTTTTTTAATAAAACGTTGTAAAAATTGTGCAGCGGTAATACTCCCACCTTCACGCCCACTACTATTACGCATATCTGCAATATCACAGTTAATAATTTTGTCATAATAATCAGCTAACGGCATATGCCATAAAGGTTCATTTTCCTTTTTTCCAGCTTTTATAAGATCTGCAGCTAGTTGATCATCGTTACTGAATAATCCACCGTAATGATGGCCAAGAGAAATTATAATTGCACCTGTTAATGTAGCAAGATCAATAATACATTGGGGATTAAATTGCTTTTGGCAATACCATAAAGCATCTGCAAGAACTAATCTACCTTCTGCATCTGTATTGATAACCTCAATGGTTTGGCCTGACATAGATGTCACAACATCGCCAGGTCTTTGTGCAGTACCAGATGGCATATTTTCAACTAAACCAGCAATCCCAACGACGTTTACTTTGGCTTTGCGCTCTGCTAATGCTCTAATTGTACCTAAAACTGTAGCAGCACCTGCCATATCCCATTTCATATCTTCCATATTGGCAGCTGGCTTAATAGAAATTCCCCCACTGTCAAAGGTGACACCTTTTCCTACAAGGGCCACGGGTTGTTTTTGGCTAGGTGCTCCTTTCCATTCAAACACAACTAATTGACTTTCGCGGTTACTACCTTGACCAACTGCAAGTAGGGCATTCATGCCAAGTTTGCTCATTTCTTTTTCACCAAGAACTTGAACTTTAACACCTAATTTTGTTAATTTTCGTGCTTCATCAGCAAAAGTTTTTGGATATATTACATTTGATGGTTCTGTGGCAAGATCGCGTGTAAAGAAAACAGATAAAGCAATTTTTTCTAATGGGCTGAATAGTTTACTAGCCTGAACGGTATTATGGAGCATAACATTAATAGCTTTAACATTGAAAGGTAATCTTTCGCGTGTTGCTTTACGATATTTATCAAAATGATAACTACGTAATAAACTTCCATAAGCAATATGTGCAGCCATAGATTCGGGTTTTACATTTACTTTATTAACAGGATCAACAAGAACATTTGCTGTTTCACTTTTTATATGACTTAAATATTTTAAAATTGTCCCACCAATTTTCTCACACGTTAAAATATTACAATCCAAAACATTTCCCATACCTATGAAAAGAAAATGGTCAAAATTTTTATTATGATTGAAAGTAAAGTGTAAAGTTTCACCTACTTTACCTTTAAAGTCGTTGTTTTTAACAAAATTTTTAAGCGCACCATTTAATTTTTTATCAAGCTCTGTAGATAAAGGGCCCCAAAGATTTCCTTCAAAAATACCTAGGACAGTGAGTTTTTTTTCTGATAAATTTGGTTTTGTAAATGTAATTTTCATTATTTTTTCCTAAAAGACGATAGTCAATGAATTATATTTGCGTTTAGATTAAAATAAATTTTTGCTATAATTACCAGAAAAAAATAGTTTTTTGTAATTATTTTCTTATGAAGGTTAAAATATGTTCAAAAAGTATTTTTATAAGATAAATTTATGTTTAGGTATTTTATTTATCTTCGGCATATCTTTTTCAGTTAATGCCCAAACTGATCTTGGTATTATTGCTGTTGTTAATGATGGCGCTATTACTGCCTTTGATTTAGAACAACGTGCTCGTGTTGTTATGCTGTCATCTAAGCTGCAAGATATGCCGGAAGTAAGAAAAAAAATTATGCCACAAATTTTGCGTGGATTAATAGATGAACAGCTAAAATTTCAAGAAGCAAAAAAGAATGGTATTAATGTGAGCGAAGAAGAAGTGCAAAGAACATTCGCTATAAACGCACAAAATAACAAAATTTCTTTAGATGAATTTAAACAAAAACTGCAGACAAGTGGTATAGATTTAAATGCATTTAGTAACCAAATTCGAAACGAAATTGCATGGAATAAATTACGTGCTAGTAAACTAAGATCTAAAATTAACATTAGCCCTGATGAAGTAGAAGAAAGATTGCAAATTCTTAAATCAAATATTGGTAAACCTGAATATAAGATTTCTGAAATCTTTCTGCCAACTGATAATCCAGATCAGATTAATGAAGTAAAGCAAACAGCTGATCGGCTATTAGAACAAATCCATGAAGGCGCAGATTTTTCAAATATCGCACGTGATTTTTCCTATTCAGCCAGTTCAGCACGCGGTGGGGATTTGGGGTGGGTTCATGCAACCCAATTAGATTCACAATTAGAACTTGCATTAAGAGATTTAAAACCAGGTCAATTAACAGAACCAATTCGTATTACAGGAGGTTATACAATCTTATTGTTACAAGATCGCCGAATGGTTAGTGATTTTGGATCTAGTAAAACTATGATATCTATTAAACAATTTCCTTTACCCATAACTTCAATGTCCTCTGCGGCAGAAATAGAAGGTATGAAAAAAAGATTGAAAACTCTTATTTCTGAAGCACAGAATTGTGATCAATTTGGCAGACTTGCTGAAGAAAATAGTCCGAATGCACGTGTGGATCTTGCTAAAACATTTATTGATGAATTGCCTGAAGAACTTAGAAATATTGTGAAAGATTTACCGGTTCAGGTGGCAAGTGCACCTGTTCAATTACCAGGTGCAATAGTTTCTTTTATGGTATGCGAAAAAGAGGAAGCTGACCCCCAAACTATTGCACGTAATAAAATTGCCCAACAATTAGAACTAGAACAGCTGGATTCTTTGGAAAAAGCATATTTAAGGGATTTGCGCCGGGTGGCTTTTATACAATTGCGGCAAGGATAATTTTGATTTTACCAAGTTTGCGTCAGCTGATAGACCAATATGATTTAATGCCCAAATCATCTTTGGGTCAACATTTTTTATTTGATCCTAACCTAATGGACCGTATTGTTAAGTCAGCTGGCAATTTAAATAACTCTACAATTATTGAAATTGGCCCAGGTCCGGGTGGGCTTACGCGTGCCCTTTTGGAAAGCCCGGCACATTCAATTATTGCTATTGAACAAGATCTAAGATTTAAACCTGTCTTAGAGTTACTTAAACAAAAATACCCCAATAAGTTTGATTTTATTTTAGATGATGCATTAAAAATTAATCTTCAAACATTAGGCCAAGAACCAAGATTAATAATAGCTAATTTACCTTATAATATTGCAACTATATTATTAATAAATTGGCTTGACTATATCCGATCATTTTCTCAATTAATTTTAATGTTTCAAAAAGAAGTCGCAGATAGGTTGGTTGCAAAACCGGGAAGTAAAGCTTATGGCAGACTTAGCATTTTAGTACAATGGTTAGCTGATGTTGATGATATATTTGATATTGCACCAGGATCCTTTTTCCCACCACCTAAAGTTTATTCAACAGTTGTTCGATTAACGCCATTATCCGAACCAAGATTTAAAGCTAACCCATATACCTTACAAAACTTAACTAAAACGGTTTTTGGCCAACGTCGTAAAATGATCCGTCATAGTTTACGTGGATTAACAAATGATGCACAATCGATTTTGCATCAAGCAAATATTGCAGAAACTTTACGTCCAGAAGATTTAACATTAGAACAATTTTGTACTTTAGCCAATTTACTTGATAAAGAGAAAAATTAAGACGCTGTAGGGTAAATCAAAAAAGATTGATCTTCTAATAACTTCTCATTAACTAAAACTTTATTATTGATAACAGTTAATTTATTTTTTGCTAACCATTGTAGGGCAATGGGATAAATTTTATGTTCTAATTCAAGAACACGTGTGGCTAATGTTTCCGATGTATCTTTGGATAATACAGGTGTTATGGCTTGAATAATAATAGGTCCTGTATCAATATTTGCATCAACAAAATGTACCGTACATCCTGTAAATTTTACCCCTGATTCTAGAACGCGTTGGTGTGTATTCAATCCTGGAAAAGCTGGAAGAAGGGAAGGATGAATATTAATAATTTTTTTATCCCATTTTTCAATAAACTGTTTACTTAAAATTTTCATGAAACCAGCAAGACATATGAAATTAATTTTATAATTTTGTAATGTTTCCAATAGACTGCTTTCAAAAGAGAAACGATCAGGAAAAAGATGATGATCAATAATTTTAGTTGGTATATTTTTTTGTTCTGCCTTAAATAATCCGGGTGCTTTGGGATTATTACTAATTACTAGGCTTATTTTTGTTTTTGAAGAAAGAGTGTCACAGGATTTTATTAAGGCTTCTAAATTACTTCCGCGACCTGAAATGAAAACAGCTGTATTTAAATAGCCCATGATTCTTTAAAATCATTAAAAACAACTGGGGCATTTGACGAATTGCGTTGGCCAATTTTACCAATTATGAAAGTTTCTTGGTGATGCTTTGCAAAAATTTCTTTTAAAATAGGGTAATCAGTTTGATTAGCAAGACAAATCATACCTATTCCACAATTAAAAACTTGAACCATTTCCATAGGATCAATATTACCTATTTTTTTAAGCCATTTAAAAACAGAAGGAATAGTCCAGCTTTGCGTATCAATATAGGCGGTTAAATTTGAAGGTAAAATTCTAGGAATATTATCAAGCAATCCGCCACCTGTAATATGTGCTAACCCTTTTATTAAATTTGTTTTAAATGCTTCAAGACAGCTTTTAACATAGATATGGGTCGGTGTCAGTAAAACATCACCTAAACTTCGAGAAGGAAAAAAAGGTGCTGGATTGTGATAACTAATATCATGGTGATGCACTAAATGCCTTACAAGTGAAAAGCCATTAGAATGAACACCCGAAGAAGGTAGTGCAATAATAATATCACCTTCACAAATAGTATTTTTGGGTAAAAGTTTTGACCTTTCTACCACGCCGACAGCAAATCCGGCTAAATCATAATCAGATTGATGATAGATACCTGGCATTTCTGCTGTTTCTCCCCCTATAAGGCTACAGCCTGATTCTTGGCAAGCCTGGGTAATGCCTTTGATCACTTCAGTTGCTAAAGGTAAGGAAAGTTTGCTTGTGGCAAAATAATCTAAAAAAAATAAAGGTTCGGCACCTTGAACAATAAGATCATTAACACACATAGCTACTAAATCTTGTCCAATAGTGTGGTGTTGGTTAAGTTCTATGGCAATTTTTAACTTAGTGCCCACCCCATCTGTTGTAGCTACTAGGACAGGATCTTGATAATTTAAAGCTCCCATATCAAACAGTCCGCCAAAACCACCAAGATTACCCATAGTTCCCAATCTTTTGGTTTGTGCAACTAAGGGTTTTATCATGTCGACAAAATTATTGCCTTGATCAATGTTAACACCAGAAGATTGATAAGAATGTATTGGAATTAATTTTCTCCTTCGTCTAAATTGATTTAACTAGCTACAATATAGTATTGTATGAGGTTGACAATAATGATTTTTATTTTTCTTGGTATTTTGCTTTTATTTTTGGGATTTCTTTATAAAAATAAATATAAAGTAATTCCTTATTTTTTCTTTTTGTTTTTTAGTCTATCTTTTTATGCACTAGCCCAACAAAATAATTTTTATATTATTGATAATGTTGATGTTGATGTAACAGCAAAAAGCGCAGCTGAAGCACGGGACCTTGCTTTAATCCAAGGGCAACGTATCGGGTTTCAAAGATTGTTGCAACAATTAGTCTCACCCCAAGATGTAGCAAGATTTTCACAGATATCAGATGCAGATATTACGAAATTAGTTGAAGATTTTGAAATACAATCAGAAAAAGCTTCTGCGGTAAGATATATTGGTAAACTTACTTTTCATTTCCAAACAGAAGCAATTCAAAGTCTTTTACAAGAAAATAATATAGCTTTTAATAAAACTGTAGATCGTCCTCCCTTAGTTCTACCCATTTTAACGATGGATACAGGAAGTCTTTTGTTTGAAGACAATAATCTTTGGTTTAATGCATGGCAACTTGGTCAAGCACGTAATCAACTTTTACCTGTGATTGTCCCTTCTAAAGATACACAAGATATGGCTTTGTTAGATGGAGCAGAGGCTTTATTGGGTAATCAATCTGCGCTTGCTCGTATTATGGAGCGATATAGAACTAATGATGTAATAGTGATTGAATTACGTCCAACAATAAATACGAAAAATGAAACCGTAGCAGAAATTATGTTTCAACGTTATTCTCCAACCGGTAAACAAGATCAATTTTCACAAACCATACCTTTGCCAAATAACGCAGATTTTAACAAAGTTGAAACTTTTCAACCTCTTGTAGATCAAGTAGTTAATAATTTTCAAACTATTTGGAACCGTCCTCAAATTGCTTCTTTGCCTGTAGGACCAGAAAGTAGTTTGCTTGTACGTATTATGCCTGTTGATTTAAAAGAATGGTCTTTTATTTATGAAAAATTAAAAAATTTACCTGGTATTAAATCCGTACAACCTTTATCTTTAAGAAAGTCTAATTTTTTAGTTAGTATAATTTTTGTTGGTGATGAAAGCCAATTAATTAATAATTTACAGACACAATCATTACGTTTGTCTATGGATACTAATGGTAATAAATTAATAACTCTATCACCCTGAATGTCAAAAAATTATATATGTTAGCAATTAAATTATTTTATTAATTCAAATAAATATATGACAAAACAAGGTTATTTTTGGCTGCTTTTATTAATAGCTTGCATTATAGTTCTTTATTTTTTAAGTGGCATGTTATTGCCTTTTGTTTTAGGGATCGCTGTTGCTTATTTTTTAAATCCACTTTGCAACTATCTTGAAAAAATTGGATTGGCACGCGGGATTAGTGCTGCTTTAACCCTTATAGGTTTTATATTAATATTTCTTTTGGCAGGTTTATTACTTTTTCCAATGGTTTCGCATCAAACACTTGAATTATTGGAACGTGGTCCATCCTATATTAATAGTTTGATTATTAAATTACAGCCTATTTTAGATTTAATTCAGCAAAAAATTAGATTACAAGAATCTTTACAACTTAGAGAAATATTAGCAGGGCAAATGAGTTCTATGTTAAATTTCTTTGGGAATACTTTGGCTGGAATTCTTAGCCGTGGTGCAGCGTTTGTAAATGTAATTTCATTGCTTTTAATTACACCTGTTGTGGCTTTTTATATACTTAAAGACTGGAATTTATTGACTAAATATGTTGATCATTTATTGCCTCGCTTATTTGCGAAAACAATAAGAAGACAAATTAAAGATATAGATAAAACATTAGCGGGATTTGTGCGTGGCCAAGCTATAGTCTGCTTATTATTGGGATTTTATTATAGCATTTCGTTATCCTTATTAGGATTAGATTTTGGATTAAGTTTGGGTGCTTTAATAGGTTTTTTATCATTTATTCCTTATGTGGGAAGTATCACTGGGTTTATTATTTCTGTTAGTTTAACATTAGCCCAATTTGCAGAATGGACGCCATTTTTCATTGTGATTGGTATTTTTATTATAGGGCAAATTTTGGAAGGTTATGTATTGACCCCTAAATTAGTAGGATCAAGAATTGGGTTGCATCCTGTTTGGATTATTTTTGCTCTATTAGCGGGTGGAACGCTTTTTGGATTTCTTGGTATTTTGATTAGTATACCTATTGCTGCTTCTCTAGGGGTATTATTAAGATTTGTTCTTGATAAATACTTTCATAGTCAGTTTTATTTAGGTAAAGATTTATCTAAAAAATAACACCTTTAATAATTTATATGTCTATCAAACAATTTTCTTTAAAATTCCAACACAAAAATTCTTATTTAGAAGAAGATTTTTTTGTGAGTGATTCTAATCGTATAGCGAAAAATTTAATTGATTTATGGCCAATTTGGCCCCAGCCAATTGTAGCTATTTATGGCCCTGAAGGCAGTGGTAAAACACATCTGGCCCAAATATGGGGCCAAAAATCGCAGTCTTATTTTTTTACGTACAGTAAAACTAATTTAGAGCAATGGCTTCAACTTTCAAAATCGTTTAAAACATTTGTTTTTGATGATCAAGAAGAAGTAAGAAAAAATGATAAACAAAACTTTGAAAAGTTTTTTTTTCATTTACTTAATTTAATTAAAAAAAAAAAAAAAAATTTATTAATATGCAGTCAAATGCCCCCGTCACGTTGGTCAGTGGATTTACCAGATTTACAATCTAGACTAGAAACAATACAAGCAGTTCCTATTTATCCACCAGATGATTTCTTAATTACAGCGTTACTCGTTAAAAAATTTTCAGATTACCAATTGACTATTAACAAACGTATTATTGATTACATACTTACCCACACAGAAAGATCATTTGTTGCTATCCATCATATAGTACAACAAATTGATGAGTATAATTTAGCATCAAAAAAACCTTTAAATCTTTCTTTAGTACGCCAAATAATTAAAAATTTAAATTCTCATAAAAAAGATTTGTAGTTTATTGAAGTTTATGGGGATCAATAATATTAATCAAAAGCCCTAAATTAAATATTATATTTTCCCATTTTGTAATATGAAATTTTAATATTCCTAATCCTGCTGTTGGCATTGTGTGAAAAGTTGAAAGAATAGACCAATTTTGGTCTTCTTTTTTGGTCAATGAAAAAAGAAATTGAGTTAAAGTAGGATTATGCCCAATAAGCAAAAGATTATCATAATTATTTTCTGTTTTTTTTATTTCTTCTAGATATTCTTGTTGCGAAGCATGGTAGAAAGAATCATGATAAACTGTTTCATAGTTTTGTGGAGAAAATTTGGATTCAATAATATGACATGTTTCTTTCGTACGTTTGGCTGATGAACATAAAATTTTTATAGGTAAGGGAACATTTTCTTCTATAAATTTAGCTGTTTTTTCCACCTCTTCTTTTCCTTGGAATGTAAGAGTACGATCAAAATCTTTTAGATCAGTAAAAGGTATTTTGACTATAGCTTGTCCATGTCTTAAAAGATAAAGAGTTTTCATAAAGATAAGTTTGTTTTATAAAAGTGAATTCTGTCAATATAATATTAATATAATCAATATACTTAGAATAATATAAATTAGTCCTATGGTTTTTTCTTATAAAAAATTACATCATTGTTTTGAAAATAGCTGTGATGTTAATCCCGATCAAATTGCCCTTGAATATGAAACACAAAAATTCAGTTACAAGATATTAGATAACAAAGCCAATCAGTTGGCCCATTATTTAATTGAAAAAGGAATTAAACCTGGATCACGTGTTGGTATTTTTTTAGAAAGATCTTTTTATACCTATCAATCTATTCTTGCGATTTTAAAGGCTGGTGCGGTTTTTGTCCCGCTGGACCCTTCTTTTCCCCCAGAACGTGTTACCTATATTGTTCAAGATGCTAAATTAGATGCCATAATTACACTAGAAAAGTTAATTGAAAATTTTTCTGAAAAGAAAATTAATTTTTTTCTTTTAAATAAGTTAGATGATATTTTAAAAAACTATTCTGTTGATCGCCCTATAATTAATTATATTCAAAATGCAGATTATGATTTAAGTCATATTTTTTATACCTCCGGTTCTACAGGTCAACCTAAAGGTGTGATGATTGATCATAAAAATATACTTAATTTTGTTATTGAAGCCAGTAAGATCTATCAATTAAAAAAAACGGATAGAGTATACCAAGGATTAATTATTGCTTTTGATTTTTCAATGGAAGAGATTTGGCCCACTTGGTATTCTGGCGCAACTTTAATAGCAGGTCCTATTGATAATACAAGACTTGGACCTGAATTAGGAAATTTTTTGCGTAAAAATGATGTTACTGTTCTTCATATTGTGCCAACCCTGTTATCAACGATTGACCAAGATGTCTCATCTTTAAGATTAATTAGTGTGGGTGGCGAGCAATGCCCGCCTGATTTAATTGGCCAATGGTACCATCCAAATAGAAGAATCCTTAATACATATGGACCAACAGAAGCAACTTGTAGTGCCACATGGGCCGAACTTCATCCCGGGCAAGCTGTGACAATTGGTAAGCCGTTTGTAGGTTATCAGATTTATATATTAAATGATAATATGGAAAATATTTCTCCTGGTGAGGTTGGTGAAATTTGCATCGGTGGTGTTGGTGTTGCAATTGGTTATTTAAATCAAGAAGCGTTAACGCAAGAAAAATTTATACCTAATCCTTTTTCCGGCTCGCATAATTCTTTTGATCGCCTTTATAAAACTGGTGATTTGGGGCGTTATAATCAGGAGGGTAATATAGAATATCTTGGCCGTAAAGATAGTCAGGTAAAAATTAGGGGATACCGTATAGAATTAGCTGAAATTGAAAATGTGGTTAAAGAATTATCCTATATTCAAAATGTTGTGGTTAGCACTAAAGAATTGATCACAGGTATTAAAGAGTTAATAGTTTTTTTTAAACTACAAGAAAATCAAAAACACACTAATATTATAAAAGATATGCAAAATTATCTTAGTAAAAAATTGCCATCTTATATGGTGCCAAAATATTTTTATAATATAGATCAATGGCCATTATTGCCTAATGGTAAAATTGATCGCATAAAACTTTTAAACTTGGATATTTCTAATTTAGGAACAACTGACAAAGATAATTATATTGCACCTGAAGGTATTTTTGAAGAAAAAATAGAACACATTTGGGCAGATATATTTAAGCAAAATAAAATTTCTGTTGAAGATGATTTTTTTCTTGATTTGGGAGGGCATTCCCTTTTTGCAGCTATGACTATTTCAAAATTACGTCGTGAACCTTTAATGCAAAATCTTAGTATTACGGATCTTTATGCAAATCCGACAATAAGAAAGCTGGCTGCAAGAGCAAAAATTATCAACAATAGCCAAATGACTTTAATGCAACCCAAACAGATGAAATCTGTTTTGCGTGTTTCTAATACAAAATATTTTTTATGTGGGTTGGCTCAAATTTTATCAATTTTTTGTCTGCTGGGATTTGGATCAATTTCTTTTATTATTTTTTGGAATTTTTTAATTCAAAATCCTTCATATAATTTAAAATACTATTTGTTTGTTGGTGTTCCTGGATTTTTTTTAATATATTTTCTTCAATCAATTATATTTTCGATTATAGCTAAATGGCTTATTATTGGACGTTTTAGAAGTGGATCTTATCCTTTATGGGGGAAATATTATTTTCGTTGTTGGCTTGTCCAAAGAATACAAGCGGCTGTTCCTTTAGCTTTATTATCGGGTACACCATTCATAAATATTTATTATCGGTTGATGGGTGCAAAAATTGGAAAAAATTGTTATATCGCTACATCTTTTTTTGGGTTTTTTGATTTAATCGATATTGGTGATAATGTTGATATAGGATATGGTACACATATTAAATGTTCAAATTTTGATAGGGGATATTTACATATTGGATCTATTAAAATTTCTGATCAGTGCTTTGTTGGAAATAATTCTATTATTTTGCCTAATTCTACTTTGGAAAAAAATTCTTCTTTGGATGATCAATCTCTATTAGGTGGCAATGGTGTGATTGTTCCAGAGGGGGAAGGCTGGAAGGGATCACCTGCAAGTTTAGATAAGAAATTTACTAATTTTATCACTCAAGCAAAAATTGATAACCCCAAAAAAAATACATCTTTAAACAAAAAAATATTATTATCTTTGACATTTATTCTAGCAATATTTTTTATTTTTCTTGTTCCTATCTTAGCTTCATTGCCAAGTTTATATATTACATATTTGCTTATTAATTCTTCGCATTGGTTATGGTACATTTTTGGTAGTTTTGGGGCAGGGCTTTCTTTTGTTCTCTCTTTATGGATTATTGTTATTTTATTTAAAAAAATATTAATGCCCAAAGTTAAAGCTGGCATTTATTCCACGGAAAGTTTCTTTTTTATAAGAAAATGGATTGCGGATCAAATGATGGATTTAACTTTAACATTGACTTACTCGCTTTATGCAACTTTATATCTTATACCCTTCATGAGATTATTAGGAGCTAAAATTGGTAAAGGTGTTGAGTTATCAACGGCATCACATATTACACCAAACCTTTTAGAAATTAGTGAAGGCAGTTTTGTCGCTGATCAAGCGTGTATAGGACCTGCCAGAGTGTGTGCGGGTAAAGTTTATTTAGGTCTTACAAAATTGGGATATCGTGCTTTTATAGGAAATGGTAGTTATGTTCCCGGCCATTATACGGTACAAAATGAATGTTTAATTGGTGTTTTATCTGTCCCACCAATTGATGAGGCTAAACCTGCTACATCATGGTTGGGGTCACCTGCTATTTATTTACCGCGTCGTCAAGAAAGTCAGTTTTTTGTCGAACAAAAAACATATAAACCAACATTCTTTTTATATCTTCAAAGATTAATTTATGAATTCTTCCGAATTATAATACCACCAACTTTGTATTATGTTTCAGGATTTATTTCTCTTTATATAGTTATTAATTTAGTCATCAATCATCATAGTGAATGGTTAATTTTATTAAGTCCTGCAATTGTTATTGGATCAGGTATCGCTATGACGATTTTTGTTGTTTTAGCAAAACTACTGTTGATTGGTATATATAAACCACGGGTGGAGCCTTTATGGTCATCTTTTGTGCGTAGAACAGAATTGATCACAGGTCTATATGAATCATGTGTTGTGCCAACTTTATTAGGAATTTTTATAGAAACACCATTGGCACCAATGATTTTAAGATTGTTTGGTGTAAAGATTGGTAAAAGAACATGTATGGCAACAAGCTATATCACAGAATTTGATTTGGTAAGAATAGGTAATGATGTAGCTATTGATATAATGGTTGCATTGCAAACACATCTTTTTGAAGACCGGGTAATGAAAATGTCTTATGTAACCATACATCATGATGCATCAATTGATACACGTGCTGTTGTACTTTATGATTCTGTTATGGAAGCTGAATCGCATCTTGATGCGCTAAGTTTATTGATGAAAAATGAAACATTACCTAAAACAACATCATGGCAAGGAATTCCAGCTAAACGTTATAGATAATTGGCATGATGATACAATCAATTTTTCGATATGGCCATATTGAACTTTATATTTTTTCAATTTGTAATAAATATCTTATAGAAAAATCAAATCTGGATTTATTACAACAAGAAGAATATGTAGTTTTTAATAGAACCACAAATGATGTAAATAAAAAAAACTTTCTTGTTCGACATTGTGTTTTACGAAATCTTTTGTCATCTTTATTATTTTGTTTACCAAAAGATATAGTTTTTCATTATACTATGTATGGTAAACCTTATATAAAATCTTGTACAAATTATTCATCATTATATTTTAATATGTCTTATAGTCGGTCTTGGTGTGTAATTGCAGTATCAAAATTTCAAGAAATAGGGGTGGATATTGAATATATTGATCCACAAATAAATCTTGATTTTTCACCAGAATGGAAAATTTTTTGTAAAAATCCTAAAGTTTTTTATTATCAATGGACCAGACAAGAAGCATATTTAAAAAAAATAGGATTGGGATTAAATAGTAGAAAAGCTTTTACCCAAGAAATACAAAACAATAAAAATATCTATACTTTTTTATATAAAAATTTATTTATATCTTTTGCAGTTAATTAACATTATTATATAGGCGAATATGAAAAATATTAAAACAAAAGAACAATTAAGAAAAAATATCAATTTATCCTATCGGGCTGATGAAACTAAAATCGTGCAGAAACTTTTATCTGCATCTGAATTTTTAAATGAATTAGAACCAAAAATTCATAAAAGAGCCTATGGTTTAGTAAAAAAAGCAAGAGCCACCCAAAAACAAGCAGGTACATTAGATGCTTTTATGTACGAATATAGTTTATCTAATCAAGAGGGTATAGTTTTGATGTGCTTGGCTGAATCTTTATTACGTGTCCCTGATAAATTAACAGCGAATAAATTAATTAAAGATAAAATTTTAAGTGCCGATTGGGAAAAACATATAGGACAATCTGAATCAATATTTGTTAATGCTTCAACCTGGGCGTTGATGTTGACAGGTCAGGTGATAGGATTAGAAAGTTCCGATAAACAGAATAAAAATTTTACAGAAATGTTTAATCAATTAATTGCACGAAGTGGACGTCCTTTTATCCGCAAAGCTATTTTGCAAGCTATGAAAATCTTGGGCGGACAATTTATTATTGGTGAAACAATTGAAGAAGCTTTAACTGAATCAAAAGCTTATCATAAAAAGGGCTATTCATTCAGTTATGATATGTTAGGTGAAGCAGCGCGTACAAAAGAAGATGTAGAAAAATATGAAAAAGCTTATCAAAAAGCTATAATAGAAGTTGGGGCAAAAGCTCAATCCAAAAATGTAAAAAATAATCCTGGCATTTCTATTAAACTATCTGCCTTACATCCTCGATACGAATTTTCTCAACATCAAAAAGTATTGGATGAATTATTACCTCGATTAATTAATTTAGCAAAATTGGCTAAATCTTATCATATTGGATTTACGATTGATGCAGAAGAATCCGAAAGACTTAATCTTTCTTTGGATCTAATTGAAAAGTTGATTGAGGAACCAGAACTTAAAGAATGGGACGGTCTGGGTATTGTGGTTCAAGCTTATCATAAATGTGCTATTGATGTTTTAGAATGGCTTTACCATCTTGGGACACTTTCTAAACGAAAACTTATGATACGGCTTGTAAAAGGTGCGTATTGGGATACACAGATTAAATATGCGCAAGAAAGAGGTTTATCTAATTATACAGTTTTTACACGTAAACCTTCTACAGATTTATCTTACTTAGTATGTGCAAAAAAAATTATTAGTTGCTCTGATATTTTTTATCCACAATTTGCGACACATAATGCACATACAGTTGCAACAATTTTAGAATTAGCAAATAATATAGAATTTGAATTCCAACGTTTATATGGTATGGGTGATGCTTTATATAGCCAAATTGCTGGTACAAATAATATCCCTGTACGAATTTATGCCCCAGTAGGTGGGTATGAAGATCTTTTAGCTTATTTGGTACGTAGATTATTAGAAAATGGTGCCAATACATCATTTGTCAATCGTTTAACAGATGATAAATTGTCAATTGACACTCTTATTACCTCTCCCCAAACATTGGTTAAATCTTTATCAACAATTCCTCATCCTGATATTCCATTACCTGAGAATATTTATGGGAATATTAGAAAAAATTCTAAAGGCATTGATTTGGCTAATCCTTTAGAATTTGGTCCCCTACATAATAAAATAAATGCGTATATAAATGAAAAGTATGAAATTAATTCTTTTGTCATTAAAGATAAAAATAAACATCAAATTCAAACTGTCATTAATCCTGCAAATTTTTCTGACCAGCTGGGACATGTTGTGTGGCCGGATCAAAAACACATTGATCAGGTATTTGATCTGGCTTTAAAAAATATAGAAGAATGGCATTTTTTAGATATAAATAAGCGTATCGAAATTATTGAAAAAGCATCATTTTTATTAGAAGAAAAACAAGAATTATTTATTAGCCTTATTATTAGAGAAGCGGGTAGAACAATAAATGATGCGATAGCTGAAGTACGGGAAGCTGTAGATTTTTGTCGCTATTATGCTTTATGTGCAAAAAATGATTTGATACAACCATTTATATTAAAAGGAAGTACAGGAGAAAGTAACCAACTTACCTATCGAAATCGGGGTATTTTTGTATGTATTTCACCTTGGAATTTTCCTTTGGCAATTTTTATGGGACAGGTTGTAGCTGCGCTCATTACAGGTAATGCTGTATTAGCTAAACCATCAGAACAGACATCTTTAATAGCCTGGTTTGCTGTTAATCTTTTATTTGAGGCAGGTGTACCCCGTAATATTTTATATTATTTACCTGGAAGTGGTAAAGAAATAGGCAATAAGTTAGTTCAAGACCCAAAGGTGGCTGGGGTTGCTTTTACTGGGTCTGTGGAAACTGCTTGGTCAATTAATCGAAATTTAGCGGCTAGATCCTCACCAATTGCTCGTTTCATTGCAGAAACTGGTGGTCAAAACGTTATGATTGTAGATTCAACGGCATTACCCGAGCAAGTTGTTCGTGATTTAATTATATCTTCTTTTCAAAGTGCAGGACAACGTTGTTCTGCATGTCGCGTGGCGTTTGTACAAGAAGATATTGCTGATCGTATTGAAACAATGCTTATAGGTGCCATGCAAGAATTAGTTGTTGGTAATCCAGCTTTATTAAAAACGGATGTTGGTCCGGTTATTGATCAAAAGGCTTTAGAAAAATTAAATCAACATATAATATTTTTAAAAAATAAAGGGAAATTTTTATCTTCTACACCTTTATCTGTTGATAAAGATAATGGATATTTTTTTGCACCGCATTTGTTTCAGATTGAAAAATTAGATATCCTAATAGGAGAAGTTTTTGGACCAATTCTTCATCTTATTCGCTGGCAAGCTAATAAATTAGACCATGTTATTCAAGCTGTTAATGCCGCCCAATTTGGCTTAACATTAGGTATACATAGTCGGATTGAAGAAACAATTCATTACATCTGTAAGCGCGTAAAAGCGGGTAATATTTATGTTAATCGGAATATGATAGGGGCTGTCGTTGGTGTTCAACCATTTGGTGGTGTTGGATTATCTGGTACTGGACCCAAGGCAGGTGGGCCAAATTATTTGCACGCTTTTACAACAGAATGTTCTGTAACAGTTGATTTAACAGCAACAGGGGGGAATGCTGATTTACTCTCTCTTCATGATAAAACTTAATTTAAATTACCATGCCAAGCGTTTACTAACATTTGTTTAAGCTCTTTGGTTTTAATAGGAATAGGATTTCCGCCTGCTGTTGGATCAGTCTCTGCCATTTGTGCTAATTCATCAAGTTTACTTTCTTCGATACCCAATTCTTTTAAAGTATGAGGTATATTAATATCTTTTCTAAGTTTTAAAATCCAATCCATTATGCTTTGGAATGATGGTGTGGGGAACAATAACCAACCACTTAGACGTATCATTTTTTCCTCAATTGCAGGTTTGTTAAATTGTAAGACATAAGGCATAACAACAGCATTCGTTAATCCATGATGGGTATTATAAATAGCCCCAATTGGATGGCTTAAAGCATGAATAGCACCTAATCCTTTTTGAAATGCAGTTGCACCCATACTGGCAGCGGCCATCATACAGGCTCTTGCTTTAAGATTATGACCTTCTTTTACAGCTAACATCAAATTTTCTTTAACAAGCCTGATGCCTTCTACAGCAATACCGTCTGCCATTGGATGAAAGCCTGGCGCACAATAAGCTTCCAAGCAATGTGCTAGTGCATCCATACCAGTTGCAGCCGTAACAAAATCAGGTAATTTTATAGTTAATTCAGGATCGCATATAACAGCAACCGGCATCATTTTAGGATGAAAAATTATTTTTTTTGTATGAATTTTTTCGTCAGTTATTACAGAAGCGCGTCCTACCTCCGAACCTGTACCCGCTGTCGTGGGAATAGCAATGACTGGTGCTATTTTTTGATCATTTGCTCTTTGCCAGAAATCACCAATATCCTCAAAGTCCCATAAAGGCCTACTTTGCCCTACCATAAAAGCTATAGCTTTACCGCTATCAAGTGCACTTCCGCCGCCCAAAGCAATAACACCATCATGATGATGGTTTTGATAATATGTAACACCGTCAGAAATATTTTTTTCTACAGGATTACTTTGAATATTATCAAAAATATTAACTTTTAACTGATTGTTTTTTAATTCATTTAAGACCGTCTGAACTATAGGGGTATTGCTTAAATTTTTATCGGTAACAATTAAAGGGGAGCGTATATTTGATTTTTTACACAAATCTGAAAGGATTTTAATTTTTCCATTACCAAAATGAATTGTCGTTGGATAATTCCATTTACTAGATAAAATTTCTTGTGTCATATATTTAACCTTTACATAAAATTATATTATTTCAAAATAGCGATTAAGTTCCCAATCTGTAATACTTTTATTAAATTCACGTACTTCCCATTCCCTACTAATGGCAAAATGATCAACAAATTGATCGCCAAATAAATTTCTAGCGGCTGTGGATTTTTTAAATTTTTGTGTGGCATCCCACAAAGTTGGGGGAAGTTGATAATGGGAGGGATGATCTTGGGTATAGCTATTTCCTTCTATTTTTGGAACAAGATCCATTTTATGTTCAATGCCATAAAGACCAGAACCCAAAGCTGCTGCTACCGCAAGATAGGGATTAGCATCCGCGGCTGCAATACGATATTCAACCCTTTGTGATTTGGGGGATCCTTTAATAACCCTTAATGCACATGTCCTATTTTCAATGCCCCATGTGGCATGGGTAGGTGCCCAGAATCCTGGAATTAATCGGCGATAGCTATTAAGAGTAGGCGCAATCATAGCCAAAACTTCAGGCATCAATTTTTGTTGCCCAGCAACAAAATGTTTCATCGTATCACTTAAAGTATCTGGTTTATTTTTATCATAAAAAGCAGCCTGTTCATCTTTAATTAATGATAAATGAATATGGCCTGATTGACCTGGCCAATTAGCCGACCATTTTGCCATAAAACAAGCCATCATTTGATTTTTTTGGGCAAGAACTTTCATAAAGGTCTTGAAAAGGGCTGCTTTATCAACGATATGTGTACCTTCATCAACATAAAGAGCAGCTTCTAATACACCTGGTCCGGTTTCTGTATGCAAACCTTCAATAGGAATATTCATTTGTTCAAAAAAGTTTAAAATCTCGTGGTAAAGATCAGACCAAACAGAACTACGTAATCCTGAATACCCAAAATAACCTGGTGTAATAGGGACAAGATTTTGGTAATTTTTTTCACGTACAGATTCAGGTGTTTCATTAAATAAAAAAAACTCATATTCTAATGCACCATATACTTTAAACCCTAGCTGATTTGCTTTATGAAGAACGCGTTTAAAAATTCCGCGAGGGCAAACCTCATCAAAAGGGGGTAAGAATTCACAAAGAAAAAGAAGTGTATTATCTTCTAAAGGTATAGAACGGCAACTTTCAGGTATTATACGTACAGGTGCATCTGGATATGCTGTATGCCACCCAGTTATTTTTGCATTATCATAAATCTGATCATTACAATCCCACCCAACAACAACATCACAAAATCCTAAACCATTCTCTAAAGCGGATAAAAATTTTTTTTGGGATATATATTTACCTCTTAAAATACCATCAATATCAAAGAGACCAATTTTGATATGGCTTAAATTGCGCTCTTTCACAATTTTAATTGCATCTTCAATATTGTGTACATCACTAGGTAACATCATTGTCTTCCCTTTTGTAATAAGAAAAAATTACGCATCTTTAGTCATCTAAATAAATTGTGTTTAGATGACTAAAGATTCAAATAAGATAGAATTTAAGGATTAACTAAAACTTTAGCTTGTTGTTCTAAAGCAAATTCTTCTTCAGGTGACTTTACTAAATGTTTTCTGCCAACAGCTGCAAAATAAAGGATACCAGCTATATACCAGATCAAAACGCCTATAACCCCATCGCGGTAAAGCGGATCTTGAAATTGAAAGAAAATAGTGACTGCGGCAATAATAATTGTTAATACCGCACCAGTTACCCCAAACGGGCTGACATAAGGTCTTTTAATATGGGGCATCTTTTTTCTTAATAAAATAAAGGAAACGCCTTGCATAATGTATGAAATCATAGCACCAAATACAGCCATATTTAGAAGAATGCCGCCGATAAATGTATTGCGATGTTCCTCTCCAACCGTAAGCCAAATAACAATCATAACAAGAAAACCCACTGCAGCACCTGTAATAAGGGCAAGGTGGGGAGTTTTTCTTTTCCCGTGCGTAATTGAAAGAGAACGGGGAAAATATCCAGCGCGTGATAAAGAATAAATTTGTCTACCAAAAGCAAAGATAATTGTATGGAAACTGGCAATTAATCCAATAACAGCACACAAGGCTAATATGCTTGCGGCACTTGTTTGTGTTCCATAAATTGCACGAAATCCATCAAGTAATGGTTCGCCTGAAGTTCCTAGATAAAAGGCCCCAGAGCTTTGTCCATCAGCTGATGTTACCCCAATGCTGCTATTTAAAAACAAGGTCATAAAAGCTGAAAAGATTAAAGTGGCTATACCTAATAATAAACCTTTGGGCATATCTTTTTGTGGATCATGAGATTCTTCAGCTGCTAAAGGTAATTGTTCAATAGCCAAAAATAACCAAACAGCTAAAGGTAGTGAAGCAAAAATACCTTTAACCCCAAATGGTAAGAAGGAACCACCGCCTTCAGCCAATTGAATGGCTTGACCTTCTGGATTAACACCAATATTTAATGCCCATTTTGTAAAATCAAAATGGGGAATAGCACTAATCCAAAATACTGCTAAAACTGTTAAAGCTAAAAGAGTGACAATAACTGAAATACGAAAAGATAGTTCAACGCCAATCACATTAAGAGTAACAAAAACAATATATCCAGCAAGCCACCATAAAGGTTGAAAACTAGGATCTGTCCCAAAAATAGTTCCTAAATAGCTTCCAATAAAAAAAACAATAACAGCTGGTGTTAAGACATATTCAATGTTTTCCGCAAGTCCAGTTATAAAACCACCCCAAGGACCCATAGAGGCACGGGCAAAAGAATAAGCCCCACCGGTATGAGGTAAAGCCGGGGACATTTCAGCAAGGCTATAAGATAATCCTAAATACATAATGGCAATAATAATGGCTGCGATGAAAAAACCGCCAAAACCACCTGCAGCTAGACCTAAATTCCACCCTGAAAAATGTCCAGATATAACAGCACCCACACCTAGGGCCCAAAGTGACCATACCCTTGCATGCCGGCGTAATTCACGCTTATTAAAGTAATCATTATCAACTTTTTGGTAATGTATACTGCTTTTGTGATCAGTCATATGAACTCCCCCTATATAATTATATTTTTATACATATACTAATCTGATTAGGAGAAGAGGTAAAGCCAATTTAAGGGGTATAGACACTAGCTATTGTAGGACGAATCTAAATATCTTAATAAATAAGCTACACATCCGGAAATTCTTGTGATAAAAACTATGGAATATATTTAAAAATAAAACTTATAAAATTTATTTAGTTAATATTAAAAACATTATAACGATGAAAAATAGTTATTTTATGTGCGGAGCCTTTATGAGAGTATTTAAATTATTATCTTTTGTGGCATTAATTTTTGTTTATGCAAATATAGCATATCCCTTATATAGTTATGCCCAAACTTCAACACAAAAAAATGTAAAAGTAACAAAATCTAAAACTGGAACAAAAACTATACCAGTTAACAAAATACAACCAAGTCTAACAGGTCAAAAAAAAGCAACACTATCAAATCCTGTCCAATCAAAAAAATTATCGGTTGTTCCCCTTCCTGCTATAAAACCAACGCTATCATTAGAAAAACCGGTGCCTAATCCTTTACCGTCTCAAGAACCTGTGCAGCAAAAACCTTTACCAGCAGTGACTTCTGCTGCGCCTACATTACCAACGGAAGTTAAAACACCAGTGGTTAATCAAAAACCTTTAAATCTTATCTTACAAGCAAAAATTGGTTCTGAAATTAAGGAAATCGTTGGAAAACCTATTTTTTGGGCTGTTAGTAAAGCTAATACAAATTCAGGTGCATCTAATAATAATGTTATTACAAGTACACAATTAAATCCAACTTTGTCCCTGGTACCTGGTCGTTATTTGGTAACAGCAAAATTAGGCGAAAGTCTTGTAACACAAACAGTAGATTTAACTATTGATAATCAAAGAGTTAATGTAGATTTTAAACCTGGTTTGGTAAAATTTAATCTAATTCCAGTAATGGGTGGAACAGTAATTGATAAAGATGTGACCTGGGAAGTTTTGCGTTACGCAGGACCAGGAAGAACTGATCACCAAAAAATAGCAGATAGCAATATTGCCCAACCGGAATTTATTTTAAATGAAGGATACTATATTGTAAGAGCTAATTATGCCCATAACAGCTTAGATACCGTTGTTGGTGTTCAAGCACAACACCGTTATGTTTATACAGTAAATTTATATGCTGGAAAAGTTAAATTGGTGGCTGTCCCTGATAAGGGAGAAAAACTAGATCAAAATAGTTTAATAACATGGGAAATATCAAGTCAATCTTCACTTGGTAAAAAAATACCTTTGGCTGATACAGGAAATAATTCCTTAATTACTTTAAAAGAAGGAAAATATTTAGTTGTTGCACGTTCTGGTTTTCTTGAGGGGCAGACAACTATTGATGTAAAGTCCGGAAGTACACAACAAATTAAAGTTGCTTTGAAAAATAAAACATAATTTAACTATTTAAATTATAGTTTTTTGATCATAGGTAAATGAAGATTTTTTTCCTTGGCACATTGAATAGCAATATCATAACCGGCATCTGCGTGGCGCATAACCCCGGTGGCTGGATCATTAGTTAAAACACGGGCAATCCTTTCTTCTGCTTCTTTGCTACCATCTGCAACAATAACCATGCCTGCATGTTGTGAAAAGCCCATGCCAACACCCCCGCCATGATGTAAGCTGACCCATGTCGCACCAGAAGCGCAATTTAATAAAGCATTCAATAATGGCCAGTCTGATATTGCATCTGATCCATCTTTCATACTTTCTGTTTCACGATTAGGGCTTGCAACAGAACCTGAATCAAGATGATCTCTTCCAATAACAATGGGTGCTTTAAGTATACCTTGGCGAACCATTGCATTAAAAGCTAATCCCAATTTTGCTCTGTCTCCCAATCCAACCCAACAGATTCTTGCGGGTAATCCTTGGAATTGAATCTTCCTTTTTGCTGTATCAAGCCAATGATGTAAATGTTGATCATGAGGAATAATTTTTTTTACGCATTCATCTGTTTTATATATATCCTCTGGGTCACCGGACAATGCAACCCAGCGAAAAGGTCCAATGCCACGACAAAATAAAGGCCTAATATAAGCAGGAACAAAACCAGGAAAAATAAAAGCATTTTTTACACCTTGGTCTAGGGCAACTTGTCTAATATTATTACCATAATCAAAGACAGGAATACCTTGTTGTTGAAATGCAATCATAGCTTCAACATGTTTGGCAATTGATTCACGTGCGGCATGGTTAATAGCTGAAGGATTTGTTAATCTTGCTTGGCGTGCTTGATCTAGCGTCCAGCCAATAGGTAAATACCCATTAATTGGATCGTGAGCACTTGTTTGATCGGTGACCACATCAGGTTTTATATTACGTTTTAGAATTTCGGGTAATATTTCAGCAGCATTACCTAATAAGCCGATAGATAAAGGTTTTTTTTCTGAACATGATTTTTGGATCATATCCAATGCTTGATCAAGATTGGTGGCTTGGTAATCTAAATATTTAGTTTCAAGACGTCTTTCAATTTTAGTTGGATCGCATTCTATCACTAAAATAGATGCGCCAGCCATTGTTGCAGCGAGCGGTTGTGCCCCACCCATACCCCCAAGTCCTGCGGTTAAGATCCAACGGCCAGCTAATTGGCCTTGATAATGTTTTTTGCCAAGCGCAACAAATGTTTCATATGTACCTTGCACGATACCTTGGCTACCAATATAAATCCATGAACCAGCTGTCATTTGTCCATACATAATTAATCCAGCTTTATCTAATTCATTAAATTTTTCCCAATTTGCCCAATGGGGTACAATATTGGAATTTGCAATAAGTACTCTCGGGGCATTGGTATGGGTTTGAAAAACACCTACAGGTTTGCCTGATTGAATCAATAATGTTTCATCTGGGGATAAAGAATGTAAAGTATGAACAATTTGATCAAAACATTCCCAATTTCTTGCTGCTTTTCCAATACCACCATAAACCACTAAATTATCTGGATCTTCTGCTACCTCTGGATCAAGATTATTCATGAGCATTCTTAAAGCAGCTTCTATTAACCAATTTTTAGTTTGAAGTTCTATCCCACGTGTGGCGCGAATATGGCGTTTATTAAGCTGATAGGTATTTTTCATAATATTTTTATCCTCTATCGACAAAATATATTAAAGATTGGTAAGTTATTAGTAATATTAGATAAGCATTAAGTCTACTTGAGATTTATGATGGAAATTTATAATTATCAATCTGGTTCGAGCCCTTTATTAATTAGCATTCCTCATGCCGGGTACTATATACCTGATGCAATTAAAGTACGTATGACGCCAGCTGGGCGTTCTTCTTTAGATACAGATTGGTATGTTGATAAATTGTATAATTTTGTAAAAGAACAAAATATTTCTCTTTTGCATGCTAATTATTCCCGCTACGTTATTGATCTTAATCGTCCGCCAGACCAAACTGTACTTTATCCTGGATTGCATAATACTGAACTATGTCCGCTAACTCGTTTTGATGGAATGCCTATTTATCTTTTAGGTCAAGAACCAAGTAAACATGAAATAGAATTAAGACTTAAACATTATTGGTTTCCTTATCATAATAAAATTAAACAAGTGATTGATGATATAATTAATCAATATGGCTTTGCTATTATTTTAGATGCCCATTCCATAAAATCATCTGTTCCATCTCTTTTTAAAGGAATATTACCTGATATTAATTTTGGAACTAATGATAATAAAACTTTACCTATAGAAATTATAAATCTGCTCAGTGATGTTATTATACAAAATGGTCAATATAGTCATGTTATAAATGGCCGATTTAAAGGTGGGTATATTACAAGAAATTATGTTAATCTAAAACGGAATATTTTTACCTTACAGATAGAATTATCACAAATCTTATATATGAATGAAACACCACCTTTTATTTATGACGATAAAAAGGCATTAAATTTACAAGCAGTTTTAAATAAAATTATAGATGTATTATTACAACAAGCAGATATTTTTAAAAAGTCTTATAAATAAATCGTGCATTTTTCACAGTTCCCACACAAGGATTTGTACCTATTTCATAACATAGTTGATTGGGTGTTTCGATATTCCATAAGGCAAAATCAGCATGTTTTCCCGGTTCTATACTTCCATACTTTTTGTTCAATCCTAGTGCTTGGGCTGCATATAAGGTAACACCTGCAAAAGCCTCTTCAGGTGTTAATCCAAATAATATGCATGCCATATTCATCATTAATAATAATGATGTTGTTGGTGCTGTACCAGGATTTGAATCAGTTGCTATGGCCATAGGTATTTTAAATTGGCGTATAAGATTAAGAGGGGGTTTTTGCTTTTCATTTAAATAATAAAAAGCTGCAGGTAAAAGTACAGCAACAGTTTTAGATATAGCCATAGCCTTAAGACCTTTTTCTGTGCTATATTCTAAATGATCTGCTGAAAGTGCAAAATGTTTAGCTGCAAGTAAAGCTCCTTGACTATCTGAAAGTTGATCAGCATGTAATTTTATAGCAAATCCTAACTTTTTTGCCGCTGTGAATAGTTTATCTATTTGTTGAAAAGAGAAAGCAATCTTTTCACAAAAACCATCTACTATATTTGTTAATTTCTTTTTAATTAACATGGGTAAGACTTCTTCAATAATAAAATCAATATATAAATCGGCTTTGCCTGCATATTCTGGTGGTACAGTATGCGCACCTAAAAAAGTGGGGACTAAATTGCAAGATGAAATTTCGTTGAGGGACTGAATAATTTTTAATATTTTTATTTCAGTTTCGTAATCCAATCCGTAACCTGATTTTATTTCGATAATGGTAACACCTTGTTGAATTAAGCTATTTATTCTTTGATGAGAAAGCCTTAATAAATCTTTATCAGCTGCCTGTCTTGTCTGGTAAACAGTCGACATAATACCACCACCCATGTCGGCAATTTTTTTATAATCATATCCTTGTAATCTTAAATTAAACTCTTCAGATCTGTCGCCTGCATAGACAAGATGGGTGTGGCAATCAATAAAAGCAGGGGTTATAAGAAAATCATTCAAACTATGTGTTGTTTCAATTTTATCTTGATAAAATAAAGGCAAAGTATCTATAGAGCCTACCCACTCAATGGTGTTTTGATATGTAACTATAGCACCCTGATTAATAAGACCGAATGGTGATTTTAACTTAGGATTTGCTGTGGCTATTTTTTTGCATAGCCATAATTGATAATTTTCTTTTATCATGACATGGTATTATAAGAATATATTTCTTCTTTGTTAGATAAAAATCTAAATTATTTAAAATTATAATGTGGAAAATAATAACATGAAAACACTTTTTGCTTCTATGGCATTATTATCAACAGGTTGGGCAAAAGATGTTGTCATAGAAATTAATTCAAAAGGTATAATTACTAAACTGACATCTAATAGTTCGTATAAGTCTAACTATGAACAATGCAATGGTCCTGTTTTACCAGGTATGCCTAATGTTCATTCACATGTTTTTCAAAGAATGTTAGCTGGCTTAGCAGAACAGAAGATTGAGAGCAAAAAAGATACTTTTTGGTCTTGGCGAGAAAAAATGTATTATCTTGTTAATCATTTAACGCCGGATCAGATTCATGTGATAGCATCTCAAACTTATGTTGAAATGTTAAAATCTGGTTATACCTCAGTGGGGGAGTTTCATTATCTCCATAACAATAGGGATGGTGCACCTTACCAAGATATAGCTGAAATTTCTAATTATTTAATTGAAGCCGCAACTTATACAGGCATAGGTATGACTTTGTTACCAGTTTTATATAGTTGGGGTGGTTTTGGTCAAACACCTTTATCACAAGCTCAAAAAAGATTTTCTCTTTCCTTAGATCAATATTTGAATTTAATAGAAAAACTATATAACCAATATAGAGATAGTTCTAAAATTAATGTTGGATTTGCTCCTCACAGTTTACGTGCTGTATCTCCTGATTTACTTGATGAAATAGTCAAGTTTCAACAAAAAAAATATGAAAATCTTCCTTTTCATATTCATGTAGCTGAGCAAATACAAGAAGTGGAACAAGCTTTATATTATTTAAAAAACCGTCCAATTGCGTGGTTATTAGAGCGTTATCCTGTGGGAAATTCTTGGTGTTTTGTACATGCGACCCATAGTTCAGATAATGAGATCAACAGTTTAATAAGATCTAAAATAATTGTTGGATTGTGTCCCACAACAGAGGCAAATTTAGGGGATGGTTTATTTTCTGCACATAAATATATAAACCAAGGTGGCACTATGGCGATTGGTTCTGATAGTCAGATTTCTATTAATCCTATAGAAGAATTAAGATGGTTAGAATATGGGCAGAGATTAATAAATCAGCAAAGAATTTTATTGATAGGATCTGATACTTCACTTGCCTTAAATCTCTGGAAAAAATCAGTAGAAGGTGGGGCTCGGGCTTTGGCTAGGTCTATCGGCGGACTTCAAGTCAATAATCAAGCAGATCTTATTATTTTAAATAATAAAAACCCAAATTTATACAATAAAACATATAATCAATTAATAGATAGTTTTATTTTTTCAACTAACTATAATGCGGTTCAAGATGTTATGGTTTCTGGTAAATGGGTTGTAAAAAATTTTTATCATGATAAAGAAGAAGAAATTTTTGAAAAATTTAAAGGAATTTTATTATTATATAACGGCCTGTAAAAAAATAAAATGTTTCAGCAAAAAAAAATTACATATTTTGATGCTCAAGGTATGAAATGTCCTTTACCTGTACTTAGGGTACGTAAAATAATGCAATCTATGTTTGATGGGGAGCAAATTCATATAACAGTTGATGATCCTAAGGCACCTGATGATTTTAAGCATTTTTGTCATCAAACTGGGTATAAATTGATACAAATTGATACAGAAGAAAAAGTATCAATTATTATACTTCAAAAATAATATTATTTTGCAAGCTTTTGTAATTCAGTATAAAATCTTGCAGCACCAGGGTGAAGTGGAACAGGAATTCCAACTAAAGCTGTTTCAATTTTTATTTTTTTTCCAATAGGATTATTTTCATCAATCTTTTTATTGGTAATTTTATACCATAAACTTTTAGTAATTTGATAAACAAGATCTTCTGGCATATCTGAAGAAGTAAGCCATAATGTGGCAATACTTAACGTTACCGTATTAGATATGCCCCGATAAGTTCCACCCGGAATAATATCAATAGAAAAGAAAGGATATTGAGATCGGAATTTTTCTGCTTGTTCACCATCAATTGATAATAATTTAAGTGAAGAGGCTTGCACATAATCATTAACTATAGGAAGTGGCGTACCTCCTAAAATAAAAATAGCATCAATTTCTTTAGATTGTAATTTGTCTAATCCAGCTTTGGCGTTACTATAATCTAAAGTAATTAAAGGTTCAGTTAAATTATAGGCTTCCAAAATTAATTTGCTTGTTAAATAACTATCCGAGTTTTGTTCACCTATAGAAATTTTTTTCCCTTTCAGTTGCATAATAGAACTGATATTTGAATCAGCCCGAACAAAAATATGAACCGTTTCTTGAAAAATACTGGCAATAGCGCGTAATTTCGAAATTACACCTTTATCTTGAAAAAGCTTTTCACCTTGAAAAGCCCATAATGCTATATCGGATTGACTTAATCCAGATTCAAACTGTTTAGTTGTTAATCCTTCAATATTAGAAATTGATCCTTTGCTTGTTTGAGCAACAGCAATTAAACCAGGAACGCTACATGCTAAATTTTGCGTGCATTCTCTAGAGCCAGGAGGATTACTGATTGCTAACGCAATAATGCCACCTAGTGGGAAGAAAGATGTTCCGCTAGCACCAGTTCCAATTCTAAAAAATTTTATATCTTGTCCTGTAATTTGTGACCATGCCATATAAATTGGTACGGCAGATAAAATAAAACATATTGCTATACGCACACAAAGAGTGCTTAATTTGTTATTATGACAACTGGAAAATTTTGATATCTTTTTTAGGATAAGTGAGCCTATTATATTTTTAAACATATTTTACTAACTGAAACTTTCTGATTATTAAATATATAGTATTAAATAATATAATATTATTAAACGTTTAATATTATTTCTTTCAAGTAAAAATTACTTTTTAGATGTAGCTTTTTTCTTCGGCGTAGTTTTTTTCTTACTAGTAGTAGCAATGTTATTCTTTTTTGACATAGAACTATTAATAACATCAAGTGCTTTGTCTATATCAATATTATCAAAATTTATCCCTTCTGGCAATTTAATGTTATTTTTTCCGTATTTCAAGTAAGGACCAAAGCGCCCTTCATGATAAGTAATTGCTTTTTGATCATCAGGATGTGTTCCAACAGTTTTGCCTTGTTTAGTGGTTTTAGATTTGGCAGGTTTTTCATTAAATAAAATAACTGCCCGATTAAGTCCTATAGTTAGAACATCATCATTTTTGAGCGAGATATATGAATCACCTCTTTTTAAATAAGGCCCAAACCGTCCAATGCCCGCAGTAATCATTTCATTGGTTTGTGGATCTATACCAATATCACGGGGTAATGAAAGTAAAATCAATGCTTGATCTAAAGTTAAGTCGCTTGGTGCAAGAGTTTTAGGTAGAGCTATTCTTTTTGGCTTTTTTTTATCTTCAGTTACTTCACTTAACTGCACATAAAAACCATAGGGACCTTTTCTTAAACTAATAGGTTCTTGAGTATTTGGATCATGGCCTAAAATTTTAGGCTGGGTGTCTAGGTTGGTTTCTGAATTATCTGTTGTTGTCCCAAAATGTAAGGATCTTGTGTATGTACAATTTGGATAATTTGAACAACCAATGAAAGAACCATTTTTACTTAATTTAATGCTTAATATTCCATCACTACAGGCAGGGCAAGCACGAGGATTGGTATTTGGATCAGTCTGTGGAAATAAATAGGGCCCAAGACTATCATTCATAACGTCAATAATATCACTTCTTTTACCCAGCATTTTATCAAGATTATTAATAGCTTCTTCAACCGATAACAGAACTTCTTTATGTTCATCTTTATTAAGGGTGCTAAAGGAGGACCAAAAATTCTTTAAAACATTTTTCCAAGATATTCTTTCATTGGTTATATCATCAAGTTGTTGTTCTAATGATGCTGTAAAGTCATACGCAAAATAATGTTCAAAAAAGTTAATTAAAAAAGTTGTAACCAAACGACCATTATCCTCAGGAATGAATCTTTTCTTTTCTAATTTCACATAAGAACGATTTTGAAGAACTTGTAAAATCGACGCATAAGTAGAGGGTCTGCCTATACCTAGCTCTTCTAATTTTTTTACTAAACTTGCTTCTGTAAAACGTGGTGGTGGTAAGGTAAAATGTTGCTTGGGTTGTATATCTTTTTGATACACTTCTTGCCCTTCAAGCATAGCTGGTAAAATTGAACTTTCATTATCATCATCATTTGGATCATCAAAATCTTCTTGATATAAAGAAAGAAACCCATCGAAAGTTAAAATTGATCCATTAGCCCTTAATTGAAAGGTATGATTATGATCCTGTATATCAACAGCAACTTGATCCATGACAGCAGAAGCCATCTGACTTGCGACAGTTCGTTTCCATATAAGTTCATAAAGCCGTGCTTCATCATCCTGAAGAATTTTACCAATTTCTTTTGGATGCCGAAAAATATCTGTTGGCCTTATTGATTCATGGGCTTCTTGGGCATTTTTGATAGATGATTTATAGTGACGCTGTTGTGCAGGCAAATAATTTTTTTCACAGTGTTGTTCAATATATTTACGTGACGCAAGTAAAGCTTCTTGTGATAAATTGACGCTATCAGTTCGCATATAAGTAATTAAACCAACTGTCTCTCCTTTAAGATCAACGCCTTCATAAAGTTTTTGAGCTAACCGCATAGTTTGCATAGCACTTAGCCCAAGTTTACGAGAAGATTCTTGTTGAAGCGTTGATGTTGTAAAGGGTGGGAGAGGGTGTCGTTGGACAGTTTTCTTATCAATAGTTTTAATGATTAATTTTTTGGAATTTTTTATTATTTCTGCAGCATGATGAGCTTGTGTAGAATTTGAAAGATCAAATTTTTCAAGTTTTTTTCCATTAAGATGGGTTAATCTCGCATTAAATTTTTTTGCCTGAACTGTTTCTAAACTTACATTGACAGACCAATATTCTTGAGGACGAAATAATTCGATCTCAGTTTCTCGTTCACATATTAATCTTAAAGCAACAGATTGAACACGTCCCGCGGATTTGCTGCCAGGTAATTTTCGCCATAATAAAGGGGATAAAGTAAACCCAACTAGATAATCGAGAGCTCTTCGTGCTAAGTAAGCATCAATTAAATTTTGATCTAATTCTCTTGGCTCGGCCATAGCTTTAAGAACAGCAGGTTGTGTAATTTCATAAAAAACAACACGTTGGATTTTGATTTTATTAAGATTTACGTTTTTTCTTTTTTCTAATTCTTGCCTGATATGCCATGAAATGGCCTCACCTTCACGATCAGGGTCTGTTGCTAAAATAAGATTATGTGCTGAACGAATAGCTTCTATAATTTGTTTTAATTGTTTTTCACCCCGTTCATCTATTTCCCAATCCATATTAAATTCTTCATGAGGACGTACAGAGTTATTTCCTACAGATAAATCGCGAACATGGCCGAAACTTGGGATAACTATATGATCCTTGCCCAAATATTTATTTATGGTTTTTGCTTTAGCAGGTGATTCGACAATAACAATATTCATAATGTTTCTTTTGTATATTGATAGATCAATTTGTTATCTTTTAAATTAAATACTTTAGAAATGCGATTTCCAGGATGTCTTTCAATTTTTCCAGCTAGTTCCATTTCTGAGAGTACCATGTTTAAAACATCAATTGAAAGTTGTGACTGATGGTGAAGATCATCAATTGATATAGGTGTTGTACTTAATAAGGTTTCTATATGTTTATTATGACTATCATTTAAATGACGGCCGGTATTCAAATTAAAGTCTTTGTTATCTATTTTATCTTCTTTTTTAGGAATTGTTGGTAAGAAGTTTGATTGATTGTTATAAAGGGAAAAGGCGATTGATTGCAAGTATGTCAAAATATCTTGAGCATTTTCAACAAGTTGGGCGCCATTTTTAATAAGATTGTTTGTTCCATGACAACGAGGATCTAAAGGGGATCCTGGGATTGCCATAATTTCTCGTCCTTGTTCTAGTCCAAAACGTGCTGTTGTTAAGGAGCCTGATTGAAAAGTAGCTTCAACAATTAAGATACCAAGAGATAACCCAGATATTAAACGGTTACGTCTTGGAAAATGTCTTGCTTGAGGTTGCAATCCCAAAGGTGTTTCACTAATTAATAAACCTTGTTGACCAATTGATTTTTGTAATTGCTGATTTTCAAGTGGATAAAAACTATTTAACCCTCCTGCGACAACTGCAATTGTGCCATAGGCAAGACTACCTTCATGGGCAGCAGTGTCAATTCCTCGGGCAAGTCCTGAAATGATAGTATATCCACCTTGACTAAGTTCTGATGCAATATTTTCTGCAATTTTTCTGCCATTGGAAGATGCATTACGAGATCCTACAATAGAAATTGTAGGTTTTTGGTATAAACTAATATTTCCTAATACTGAAATTAAAGGTGGGGCATCTAAAATAGTAGAAAGTAAATAAGGATAATCTGGCTCTATTTGGGCAATGAATCTGCCTCCAATTTTATTTAATTGTTCTATTTCTTTTTCTATAATTCCAGAAGAAGGTATGACAAAGTTTTTATATTTTGGCTCATTAGAATGAGCGGAAATATAATCAAGTGCACTTGTTGGTGATTTAAATTTTTGTATTAATTGATTAAAAGTAATTGGTCCAATTTGGCTGGTTCTTGATAATTTAAGCCAATTTAAACGTTCTTGATCCGTTAAAATACGTTTTTCATCCATGAAGAGACATTGTCTTAAGACAAAATTATGGTCAAGAAAATATATAAAGATTTTGTTACAGTTATAAATAATTTTGTCTATTTGCTATATGATATTCTTATTTTTGTCTTGCTAGAGTTGTTTTGACAAGATTATTAAGCTAAGTTAAAAGAGTAAGAATATGCTTATATAATATTTATCATGTCAAATATTTCTGATCATAATTTCTATTTAACTTCAAATAACTTAGAAGCTTTTTGGATGCCTTTTACGGCTAATAGGCATTTTAAAGCTAAACCTAGGCTTTTTGCTTCTGCTAAAGGTATGTATTATACCACAGTTGATAACCAATTAGTTTTGGATGCTGTTGCGGGTTTATGGTGTGTAAATGCTGGCCATAACCGCACACAAATTGTTGAAGCTGTTCAAAAACAAATTGCTGTTATGGATTATGCACCTAATTTCAATATGGGCCATCCCACCGTTTTTGAATTGGCATCACGATTAGCCAATATAGCTCCTGAAAATCTTGATCATGTATTTTTTACGAATTCAGGATCAGAAGCTGTTGATACAGCTTTGAAAATAGCTTTAGCTTATCATCGTGTTTGTGGGGAAAGCACACGTCAAAGATTAATTGGACGCGAACGTGGCTATCATGGTGTAGGATTTGGTGGCATATCAGTTGGGGGTATGGTTAATAACCGTAAATCTTTTGGAACATTAATTCCGGGTGTTGATCATATAAGGCATACACATGATTTAACAAAAAACGCTTTTACAAAAGGCCAACCAAAATTCGGCATAGAATTAGCCGATGATTTAGAGCGTCTTGTTGCTCTTCATGATGCATCAACAATTGCAGCAATTATTGTAGAGCCAGTTGCAGGATCAACAGGCGTTCTTGTCCCACCTATAGGATATTTAAAAAGATTAAGAGAAATTTGTGATAAATATGAGATCTTGCTCATTTTTGATGAGGTTATAACGGCATTTGGGCGTCTTGGAAAAGGTTTTGCCGCTGATTATTTTGATGTGATACCTGATATGATTACTATTGCCAAGGGTTTGACAAACGGATCTATTCCTATGGGTGCTGTGCTCGTTCATAAAAAAATATATGACGCTTTTATGAAAGGCCCTGAAAATACAATAGAATTTTTTCATGGATATACATATTCAGGACATCCAGTTGCTGTCGCCGCAGGTTTAGCTACTTTAGATATTTATAAAGATGAGAATCTTTTTGAACGAGCAAATAAATTATCTGACTATTGGCAAGAAGCTGTCCATAGTTTGGTTGGAAGACCTTATGTTATCGATATACGTAATATTGGATTGATGGCAGCCATTGAATTGCAACCTAAAAACAATTATCCTACACAAAGAGCTTTTGAGGTTTTCACACGTTGTTATGAACGTGGGGTGTTTATACGGGTGACAGGTGATACACTTGCTTTATCGCCACCTTTAATTATTGAAAAAGATCAAATTGATAAAATAATCAATACAATTAGCGATGTTTTATTGACTTTATCAGAATAATTTTAGTTATTAACAGTTAATCAAGGGGAAAAAAATGCTTATAGGTGTGCCAAAAGAAATTAAAACTCATGAATATCGTGTAGGTATGGTACCAGCTAGTGTGCGGGAACTTATTTATCATAAACACAAGGTTATTGTAGAAACAGGGGCAGGTGCAGGTATAGGGTTTAGTGATAAAGATTATCAAGCAGTTGGTGCGACAATTGTAAAATCAGCTAAAGAGGTTTTTGCTAAAGCTGATATGATTGTAAAAGTTAAAGAACCTCAACCTCAAGAATGTAAGATGTTGCGGCCTGGGCAAGTATTATTTACCTATTTACATTTAGCGCCAGATCCACAGCAAACTAAATTATTGCTTAGTTCTAAATGTGTCGCAATCGCTTATGAAACAGTTACAAATAATAAAGGGGGGTTACCTTTATTAGCCCCTATGAGTGAGGTTGCTGGTCGTATGTCTGTGCAAGTGGGTGCACATTGTTTGGAAAAAGCTTCAGGTGGATCTGGAATATTACTTGGTGGTGTACCTGGTGTATCAGCTGCTAAAGTGGTTATTATTGGGGGTGGCGTTTCTGGGACCCATGCTGCACGTATGGCTATGGGTATGGAAGCGCATGTAACAATTATTGAACGTTCTTTAGATCGACTTAAAGAATTAGATGAACAGTTTGGATCCAAGCTTAATACAGTATATTCAACAATGGATTCTATTGAAGCTTATGTCACAAATGCAGATTTGGTTATTGGTGCTGTATTACTCCCGGGTGCTGCTGCTCCAAAACTTGTTACCCGTAAAATGATAAAAAAGATGCGGCCTGGATCAGTTTTGGTAGATATTGCAATTGATCAAGGGGGATGTTTTGAAACAAGTAAACCTACGACTCATACAAATCCAACATATTTGGTAGATAATGTTGTACATTATTGTGTTGCAAATATGCCTGGTGCAGTTCCTCGGACATCAACTTTTGCCTTAAATAATGTAACCTTATCTTATATTTTGGCTTTAGCTAATAAAGGTTATAAACGTGCTTTAAAAGAAGATATTCATCTTTGCCAAGGTCTTAACGTGCATGAAGGCAAACTTACATATCGTGCAGTAGCCGAAGCTTTAAAACTGCCCTATATGCCAGCTGAAAAAGTTTTATAAAATCATAAAGTGTGCAGATACCAATTATGCTCATGATTAGAAACGAGACTACGAAAGCGGTTGCGTTCTATATGACGGCATGTGCTATAAAATTTACAAAAATCGGATCCTAAGTAAGTGGCAAGAATTTTTGATTGTTCAAAATAACTAAGAGCTTCTTGCCATGTATTAGGTAATGATTGATAGTGATTGTTATAACTATTGCCTTGAATTGGTTTACTTGGATTAATTTTGTTTTCAATACCGTGATAAGCTGCTGCTAAAATGATAGCTATAACAAGATAAATATTAGCATCTGCTCCTGCTACTCTATATTCAATTCTTTTGGCTTCATTATTACCTCCTGGGATTCTTATGGCAGTTGTACGATTATTATAACCCCATGTTGGTTTTGTTGGTGCATAACTATGGTTTTGGAAACGCCTATATGAATTTGCATTGGGTGCCAAAATGGCCATAGATTCTGACATTAATTCTAATAACCCTCCAATTGAATTTTGTAAAAAATGACTTCCTTCTTCTTGGTCATTATTAAAGATATTTTTACCTTCTTTATCTTGCAGACTAAAATGAATATGCATGCCATTTCCTGCTAAATGGGCAAAAGGTTTAGCCATAAAAGTTGCTTCAAACCCATGTTTTCTAGCAACCCCTTTAACCAATCTTTTTAATAAAACACCATGATCGGCTGCAATTATTGCATTGTCAACATGACGAAGATTAATTTCAAATTGACCTGGTGAGGCTTCAGAAACAGCAGATTCAGCTGGAATATCTTGTATAGTGGAATAATGCTCAATATCATCAAAAAATGATTTATAATCATCAAGCCGTGCTAAACTGTAAACTTGCGCCGATGTATCATACTTACTAGTTAAAGGTGTAAAGAAAGATTGCCCTTCATTAGTGCAATTTTGATTAACAAGGTAAAATTCTAACTCAACTGCAATTACAGGGGTTAAATTCTTTGATTGGTAAAGTTGTAGGACCTTTTTTAACACTTGTCTTGGATCAGCAAAAAAAGGATTTTGTCGTTTGTCATACATAGTTAACAAAACCTGTCCCCTAGGTTTTTGGTACCATGGGCAAGGTTTTAAGGTATTTATTTCAGGAAAGCATAATTGATCGGGATCACCTTGGCCCCATTGTAAATCTGTTTCTTCTATATCTTTTCCTGTTATATCTAGCGCAAAAATTGAACCAGGCATTAATACGCCTTCTACAAAGGATTTGATAAGATTATCTTTACTTACCCGTTTTCCACGTATGACGCCGTTACTATCTGATAATAAAAGATCAAATCCATTAATAGTTGCATGGGTTATAAGAAAAGATTCTACTTTTTTAATTAGGTTTTGTTCCATTTTTTCCCTGTATTAATTAAAAATTTTTATTTGGTTAAACTATAAATAACATCTTATATTGCCTTTTTGAAAGCAATACTTGACAAAACAGATAATTTTCATAAAAAATTATTGACCCAATATTTGAAATAAATATAGATGGGAATAATGAAGGGCTTAAATAGAATTTTTTGTTGGTATAATTTCTTTTTTAAATCGTTAGAGAATAATTTGTTAATTGGTGTGCAATGATTGTCATAACATTGCCAGGGGGAATATCCTGCCAATTTGATAAGCCAATTACAGGAAAAGAAGTTGCTATAGCACAAAAACAAATTAAAACAGCTTTGGCTCTTAAAATTAATGGTGTGATCAAAGATCTTGATACATTACTTGATAAAAATTCTTCAATAGAATTTGTTACGGCAGAATATCCCGAAGCATTAGAGCTTTTGCGCCATGATTGTGCCCATGTTTTGGCAGAGGCGGTACAAGAATTATTTCCTGGTACCCAAATAACTTTTGGACCTGCAACAGAGACAGGATTCTATTATGATTTTGTAAGAGATGTTCCTTTTACACCTGACGACTTCCCTGTAATTGAAAAAAAAATGCGTGAGATTGTTGATCGTAATGAAAAAATTACACGAGAAGTGGTTAGCCGAAAAGAAGCTATAGATTTTTTTACCAAAAAAGGTGAAAGCTTTAAAGCTGAACATATAGCATCTATCCCAGAAGATGAAGAGATTACTCTTTATACACAAGGTAATTTTACAGATTTATGTACCGGACCTCACTTACCCACAACAAGTAAATTGGGCAAAGCTTTCAAACTTATGAAAGTTGCTGGAGCTTATTGGCGGGGAGATCCAAAAAATCCAAAATTGCAAAGAATATATGGTACATGTTGGGCAACTCAAGCACAATTAGATCAATATTTAACTATGTTAGCCGAAGCTGAAAAACGTGATCATCGTCGCCTTGGCCGTGAAATGGGCCTTTTTCATCAGCAAGAAGAAGCAACAGGTAGCATTTTTTGGCATCCTAAGGGATGGGTTTTATATCGTCTTTTAGAAAATTATATTCGTAATAAAATTATTAATAATGGGTATGTAGAAGTTAAAACCCCCTTAGTTATTGATCGAAGTTTATGGGAAGCATCAGGTCATTGGGATAATTTTAAAGATAATATGTTTTTTATGCATTCTGAAGAGAGAGCTTTGGCATTAAAACCAATGAATTGTCCAGCGCATATACAAATTTTCAGACAAGGTATTACAAGTTATCGTGATCTTCCCTTAAGGTTGTCGGAATTTGGAACATGCCATCGAAATGAACCTTCTGGTTCATTACATGGTATTATGAGAACGCGGGCCTTTACCCAGGATGATGCCCACATTTTTTGTACAGAAGATCAGGTTACAGAAGAAACCAAAAAATTCTGTCATTTACTTTTACAGGTTTATAAAGAGCTTGGGTTTGATAAGATTGTTGTCAAATTTGCTGATCGTCCTGTTAATCGTATAGGTAGCGATGAAGATTGGGATAAAGCAGAAAATTCTCTTAAAAAAGCTGTCGATGATTTGGGTATGGATTATCAGATTAGTAAAGGGGAAGGGGCATTTTATGGCCCTAAGTTAGAATTTCATTTACAAGATACCCTTGGTCGAAGTTGGCAATGTGGTACGTTGCAATTAGATCCTTTGATGCCACAACGCCTACAAGCTGTATATATAGGTTCCGATGGCCAAAAACATCATCCTATCATGTTACATCGTGCTATTTTAGGTTCTTTAGAAAGATTTATTGGTATTTTACTTGAACATTATGCAGGAAAATTACCTTTATGGCTTGCACCTGTTCAAGTTATTGTGACAACAATCACGGATGAAGCAAAAGATTATGCCTATGAAGTATTAGAACTTTTAAAAAACCAAGGTATTCGATGTGATCTTGATATAAGAAATGAAAAAATATCTTACAAAATAAGAGAACATAGCCTTACTAAAACGCCTATTCTATTTATTTTAGGTAAACGTGAGAAAGAAGAAAGAATGGTTGCTTTACGCCAATTGGGTGAAGAAAAAGGACAAGAAGTATTAACACTTGATGAAACGTTAAGTTGGTTAAAAATAATAACAAAAATGCCTAATTCATTAGTATAGATAAAATTAATTTTATTTAAGGAGTATGAACTATCAATAAAGTATTAAATGAAAATAATGTATCCCGTGACGTTTTGCGTGATACACCACGGGTGAATAACCAAATTACTGTACCTACAGTTCGAGTTGTTGATGAATCGGGTGATATGGTTGGTGTATTGCCTTTAAAAGAAGCATTAAAACTTGCCGTACAAGCGGGATTAGACCTTGTAGAAGTTTCCCCAAATGCAAGTCCACCTGTATGTAAAATATTAGATTTTGGTAAGTACAAATATGAATTGCAAAAGAAGCGTCATGAAGCACGTCGTAAGCAAAAGGTAATTGAAATTAAAGAAATTAAATTAAGACCAGGTATTAGTGAACATGATTATGATGTAAAATTTCGATCAATTATAAAATTTATTAAAGAAGGCGATAAAGTGAAAGTTACAATGCAGTTTCGTGGGCGGGAAATGATGCATCATGAATTGGGAATGAAAGTATTAAAAAGAATTGAACAAGAATTAGGCGAGCAAGTTAAGATTGAACAAGAAGCAAAGATGGAAGGTAAACAATTAGTTATGATTGTCGCACCTGTGAAATAATTTTTTAAAGATAGGGTTCTATTTTTTGTTTGGTAATAATGGGGATAGATAGTAATTAATGGAAAGTCGTAAGCATCTTCTTGGAATACAAGGATTATCAATTGACCAAATTACGACTCTTTTAGATTTAAGTGAATCTTATACGCTTACTTCACACCAAACAAAAAGATGGCGTGATATATTACGCAGCCGTACAGTTATTAATCTTTTTTTTGAAAACTCAACTCGAACACGAACATCTTTTGAGCTTGCAGGAAAAAGATTAGGTGCAGACGTTATTAATATGCAGCTTAATAATAGTTCAATTAAAAAAGGCGAAACTCTGATTGATACGGCACTTACGCTTAATGCCATGACACCTGACGTTTTGATTGTAAGACATCCGGATTCTGGTGCTGTCAATCTTTTATCACAAAAAGTAAATTGTGTTGTTATTAATGCTGGGGATGGCAGTCATGAACATCCAACCCAAGCTTTATTAGATGGGCTAACTATTCGAAGACGTTGTGGTAAACTCCAAGGTTTAATAATTGCTATTTGTGGAGACATTTTACATAGCAGGGTTGCCAGATCAAATATTTATCTTTTAACTACTTTGGGTGCAAGCGTTCGGGTTATTGCCCCTCCAACATTATTGCCAACACATATAGAGAATCTTGGCGTAGAAGTATTTACCGATATGCGGCAGGGGTTAAAAGATTGTGATATTGTTATGATGTTACGCCTACAAACTGAACGTATGCAAGGTAGCTTTGTACCTTCATTCCGAGAATATTTTCATTTTTTTGGATTAGATTATAAAAAACTTGCTTTAGCAAAAGAAAATACACTTATTATGCATCCTGGTCCTATGAATAGAGGCGTGGAAATAGATAGTGCAGTTGCTGATGATATTCATCGCAGCCTTATTCAAGAACAAGTGGAAATGGGGGTTGCTGTAAGGATGGCATGTCTTGATATGTATACAAGAAATTTAAGATTAAATAGTATAGATCATGGATAATTTTCTTAACACATTGAAAGATGGCCAACCTATAGCTTTATTAAATGCTAGGATTTTAGACCCCGAAAGTGGAATGGATACGCAAGGAGGAATTTTAATCAAAGATGATTTAATCATTGATATAGGTTATCATATTCATGATGAAGCATTAAATAAAGATTTTTTCAAATTAAATTGTAATAATTATTGTGTGGCACCAGGATTTATTGATTTACGTGTGCAATTATGTGAACCAGGCTACACACATAAAGAAACTATTGCAACAGCAGGAAAGGCTGCAGCTGCTGGTGGAATAACAAGTTTGGTGTGTTTACCTAATACCAATCCGGTTATTGATGATGTCTCTGTTTTAGAATTTATTACAAAGCGCGCCCAACAAACAACATCACCTAAAGTCTATTGTTATGGGGCTATTACCAAAGGATTGTTAGGTAAAGATTTAAGTGAGATGGGTCTTTTGGCAGAAAGTGGGGCAATTGCTTTTACGGATGGATTAATGGCGGTTGATGACCCAACTGTTATGCGTCGCGCACTTAGTTATTCAAGTGCATTTGATTTATTAATTGTTCAGCATCCGGAAGATTATCGTTTGGCATTTTCGGGTTGTGTTAATGAAGGTGAATTAGCAACAAGATTGGGGTTGCCAGCAATTCCATCCTGTGCAGAGGTTATGCAGATTGAGCGTGATTTACAATTAGTAACTTTAACTAATTCAAGATATCATGTGGCGCATATTTCAACAGCAGCAGCTGTTGAAGCTATTAAAAAAGCAAAAGAACAAGGCTTAAGGGTTACATGTGATACAGCCCCCCCTTATTTTAGTTTGAATGAATATGAAATAGGGGATTATAGGACTTTCACGAAGCTTTCCCCGCCATTGCGCCAGGAAAAAGATAGAAAGGCTATTGTGCAAGGATTGATTGATGGAATTATTGATTGTATTGCAAGCGATCATACCCCCCAAGATCAGGAATCAAAACGCTTACCTTTTAATCAAGCTGCTTTTGGAATTGTTGGGCTAGAAACTCTGTTTACGTTAAGTTTAGAACTTTACCATAAGGGAGAGATACCCTTATTAAATTTATTAGCAAAAATCACTTCTAATCCGGCTAATCTTTTAAAATTACCCCAAGGAAGAATTGCAAAAAATGCACCTGCTGATTTAGTTTTATTTGATTTGGAAAAGCCAAACAAAATTTCCGTAGATAAATTTTTAAGTAAATCTAAAAATTCACCTTTTGATGGTCGTTTGGTTCAAGGTCATATTCTATATACTTTTGCGAATGGAAGATTAATATATAATTGGGAAAAAAGTGATGTCGGATTTATTAGTTGATGTTAATCTCACTTGGCTTCTTTGTTTAATTTTAGGATATTTATTAGGTTCAATACCTTTTGGATTAATTTTAGTTAAAATAGCTGGATTGGGTGATATTCGCCAAATGGGGTCGGGCAATATTGGTGCAACAAATGTTTTGCGAACAGGAAATAAAAGCCTGGCAATAGCAACACTTTTGTTAGATGGGTTGAAAGGTACATTAGCGGTTATTCTAGCTTCTTATTGGGGAAAAGATATGGCATTAATTGCAAGTTTTGGCAGTTTTATTGGTCATTTATTTCCAATTTGGCTTAAATTTAAAGGTGGTAAGGGGGTTGCCACAGCTCTTGGTATTTTTTTGGGACTTAATGGGTTGTGGGGTGTATCAATCATGGGTGTATGGATAAGTGTTGCTTTTTTGGGGCGCATGTCTTCTTTGGCATCTCTTATATCAATAGCTTTTGCACCTTTATATGGGTGGTTTTTTTTAGGTTACCAATATGCTCTTTTTGCTTTAATAATCATGGGTTTAGTTTGGATACGCCATTATCAAAATATTTATCGGATCATCAAAGGGATAGAGCCCAAAATTGGTCAAAAATCTAATTAAAAAAATTTAGGAATTTTTTTCTTAGAGTTTGGTCAATGATATTGACATCTAGTTTATAACCTAAATCAACAAAAGATGTGACCCCATAAAAAGGATTATTTATTCCACAAGGAACAATAGCAGAAAAATTTTCAAGATTAGGATTAATATTTAAAGCAATTCCGTGAAAACTGACCCATTTTCTTATACGTATACCTAAGGCTGCAATTTTATCTTCATATCCCATACCTTTATCAGGTCTTTTGACCCAAATACCTATTCTTTCCGGGTGACATAATCCTTGGATACCAAATTCTTTTAACGTTTCTATTATCCATTTTTCTAATTGGGAAACAAACCATCTAATATCAGGATTTCGTTCAGATAAATTTAGCATAACGTAAATTATTCGCTGGCCTGGCCCGTGATAGGTGTATTGACCACCACGCCCTGTTTTGAAAACAGGGAATTTTGAAGGTTCTAATAAGTCTTTTTGTTGAGCGCTTGTTCCTGCGGTATATAAATCTGGATGTTCTAAGATCCAAATCATTTCAGGTTTTATGCCCTTTCTAATATCATCTACCCTTTTCTCCATAAAAGAAAGAGCCTTTTCATAGGGAATAGGCTTATTTTCTATTTTCCATTCAACAAAATTTTTAGACATAAAATAAAAATCGTTCTGTACTTGCTAATTTATTTGTGATTTGCTAACTCCATAGAGTATTTAAAACTATTCTATTAAAAAAAGCAAAGCCAGATGCGGTCGTGGCGGAATTGGTAGACGCGCAGCGTTGAGGTCGCTGTGGGAGAAATCTCTTGGAAGTTCGAGTCTTCTCGGCCGCACCATAAAAAGATTCTTGTCTTAAAGAGTAAGGGTCACATATGGTATTCTATAAGTTCATCAATTAACGTAATAAATTCTATGTCAGATAAACTTAATGATAGTGCCCTAGATTACCACAAATATCCAACGCCTGGTAAATTGGCCGTTGTCGCAACTAAACCTTTAGCAAATCAACGTGATCTTGCATTAGCTTATTCACCTGGTGTTGCAGCAGCCTGTGAAGCAATTGCAAAAAATCAAGCAGAGATCGCAAATTTAACTGCACGCGGTAATTTAGTTGCAGTTATAACAAATGGTACAGCGGTTTTAGGGCTAGGTGATATTGGTCCCTTAGCAGCAAAACCTGTTATGGAAGGCAAGGCAGTTCTTTTTAAAACATTTGCCGGTATAGATGTTTTTGATGTAGAAATTTCTGAAAAAAACCCTGAAAAATTAGTTGATATTATTGCAAGTTTAGAGCCTACATTTGGGGGCATCAATCTTGAAGATATTAAAGCGCCCGAATGTTTTGAAGTTGAACGACGGTTGCGTGAACGTATGAAAATACCAGTTTTTCATGATGATCAACATGGGACAGCAATTATTGTGGCGGCTGCCATTATTAATGGACTAAAAATTGTTGGTAAAAAGCTTGAGAATGTTAAATTGGTAACTTCGGGGGCAGGGGCTGCTGCTCTTGCTTGTCTAGATTTATTGGTAGATCTTGGTATGCCTATTCCCCATATTACGGTTACAGATATAGCAGGTGTTGTGTGGCGTGGTAGGACAGAATTAATGGATGAACGTAAAAAACGTTATGCACAAGAAACTAAAGCTCGTGTTTTGAGCGATGTAATGAAAGATGCCGATATTTTTTTAGGATTATCTGCACCTGATGTGGTGACAGGTGAAATAATATCATTGATGGCGCCAAATCCTTTAATTTTTGCTTTAGCGAACCCAAAACCTGAAATTATGCCTGAGATAGTAAAATCGGTTAGACCTGATGCTATCATAGCAACAGGTCGTTCTGACTATCCAAACCAGGTTAATAATGTCCTTTGTTTTCCATTTATATTCCGTGGTGCTTTAGATGTTGGGGCAACTACAATTAATGAAGCTATGAAAATTGCATGTGTGAAAGCATTAGCTAATCTTGCCCACGCAGAAAGTTCAGATATTGTAGCGAGTGCCTATGGAGGTGAAAGTCTTTGTTTTGGACCTGACTATATTATTCCACGACCATTTGATCCACGATTAATTCTCGAAATTGCGCCTGCTGTTGCCCAGGCTGCTATGGATAGTGGGGTGGCTACAAGACCAATTAATGATTTTAATGTATATCGACAAACACTGAATCAATTTGTTTTTCGTTCAGGTTTAGTGATGAAACCTTTATTTGAGAGAGCACGATATAAACCTTTAAGATTAGTTTATGCAGAGGGTGAAGAAGAAAGAGTTTTACGTGCGATACAAACAGTTGTTGATGAAAAATTGGCAGAACCTATTTTAATTGGTCGTCCAAGGGTTGTTGCAAAAAGATTAGAAAAACTGGGATTAAGATTAAAAATTGGTAAGGATTTTAAATTGATAGATCCTGAAGATGATCCGCAATTTCCTCTTTATTGGCAACTTTATCATCATTTAATGGAACGTAAAGGGGTAACACCTGATTTGGCTAAAACTTTAGTGCGTACCAATAATACTATTATTGCAAGTTTGATGGTTAAAAAAGGGGATGCGGATAGTTTGATTTGTGGTACGGTGGGACGTTTTAATGACCATCTAGAGCACCTCAATCATATTATTGGATTACGCCAAGATGTAACTTCTTTATCTTGTTTGAGCGTTCTCATTTTACAACGTGGGGTTATTTTTATGGCCGATACGCAAGTTATATCAGACCCCACAGCTGAGCAAATTGCTGAATCAACATTGTTAGCTGTTGAAGAATTACGTAAATTTGGTATTGTTCCAAAAGTTGCGTTATTATCACATTCAAATTTTGGTAGTTCAGATACACCTTCAGCTTTGAAAATGCGCAAGGCTTATCATCTGGTAAAACAAAAATCTCCAGATTTAGAAATTGAAGGAGAAATTGGGGGGGGGACTGCTATATCTGAACAAATAAGACGGCAACAATTACCTAATGCAAAGCTTCAAGGTCAAGCGAATTTATTAATTATGCCTACACTTGACGCTGCAAATATTTCATTGGGTTTATTAAGAGAATTAGGTCAAGGTTTATCAATTGGTCCTATTCTTTTAGGATTAAAATCATCGGCGCATATCTTGTCTCCATCAACAACACCCCGAGGTATTGTGAATATGAGTGCGGTTGCTGTTGTAGGAGCAAGTCAAAATTGATACAATGAATGATAGGGGGAAATATGTCCAATACATTATTTGATTTTGATCTTGGTGAAACTGCAGATTCACTTCGAGAAACAGTACGTCAATTTGCCCAAAATGAAATAGCCCATAGGGCAGCAGAAATTGATCGAGATAATAATTTTCCTTCAGATTTGTGGAAAAAAATGGGTAATTTAGGGTTACTTGGAATTACAGCTGAAGAAACTTACGGCGGATCAGCTATGGGGTATCTCGAACACGTTATTGCTGTAGAGGAAATTAGTAGGTCTTCTGCTAGTGTTGGGTTAAGTTATGGCGCCCATTCAAATTTATGTGTCAATCAATTGCGCAGAAATGGAAACAAATCTCAAAAAGATAAATTTTTACCAAAATTGATTTCAGGTGATTATATTGGGGCTTTGGCTATGAGTGAAGTGGGGTCCGGCTCCGATGTTGTTAGTATGCGTACAAAGGCAGAAAAGAAGAAAGACCATTATATATTAAATGGAACAAAAATGTGGATTACTAATGGGCCTGATGCCCATGTGTTAATTGTATATGCAAAAACGGATCCTAATGCTGGCCCACGTGGAATATCAGCATTTTTAATAGAAAGAGATATGCCGGGATTTCGTACTGCACAAAAACTTGATAAATTAGGAATGCGTGGATCCAATACATGCGAATTAGTATTTGAAGATTGTCAGGTTCCGGTTGAAAATCTTTTAGGTAGAGAGGGCGAAGGTGTTAATATTTTAATGAGCGGACTTGACTATGAACGTGTTGTTTTATCAGGTGGGCCTTTGGGTATTATGCAAGCTTGTATGGATATTGTACTTCCTTATATTCATGAACGTAAACAATTTGGGCAAGCTATTGGGGAATTTCAACTTATGCAAGGTAAAATTGCTGATATGTATACAACAATGAATGCAGCTAAATCTTATGTCTATTCTGTTGCTAAGGCTTGTGATAAAAATAAAACCACAAGAATAGACGCTGCAGGTGCTATTCTTTATGCAGCAGAAAAAGCGACATGGATGGCTTTAGAAGCTATTCAAGCTTTGGGGGGAAATGGTTATATTAATGAATATCCGACGGGTAGATTATTACGTGATGCCAAACTTTATGAAATTGGTGCAGGTACGTCAGAAATCAGACGTATGCTTATTGGTCGTGAATTATTTAAACAAACAGCATAAGGTTATTTAATGACAAGACAATTAATATCTTCTAGCTCAACATTAGAAAATAACACAGGATATTCAAGGGCGGTTATTGAAGATGGATGGATTTTTATTTCATCTACAGCAGGGTTTGATTATAAAACGATGTTTATTTCTGATAATATTCATGATCAAACACATAAAGTGTTTGAAAATATTATTTCAACTTTAAAAGAAGCTCGTGCAAGCTTGGAAGACATTGTGCAAATGCGATATTATTTAGTTGAATCTGCAGATTGGCTTATTATTAGACCAATATTACATCAATATTTTAATGTAATTCGGCCTGCAACAACGGCAATTATTTGTGGGTTGGTTGATCCCAGAGTAAAGATTGAAGTTGAAATTATAGCTAAACAAAAAAAGGATAATAGTTCATGCCCACAATCTTAATTACAGGTACCAGTCGTGGATTAGGTCTTGAATTTACCCGCCAATATCTAAAAGATGATTGGCATGTTATTGCATGTTGCAGATCTTTGGCTACTTCTTCTAATCTTAAATCTTTAAAAGGTAATATAGAAATTTGTGAATTAGATGTTACAGATGAAAAACAAATAGAAAATTTGGCTAAAAAATTATCCACACAAAAGCTAGATATTTTGCTAAATAATGCTGGGGTCGGTACATTTGAAGATACATTAGGTAAAACATCCACGACATCTTGGGTATCGACATTTGTCACAAATGTTATTGGCCCTATTCATATGGTTGAATATTTTCGTGGATCTCTTCTTAAAGGAGATAAAAAACTTGTTGTAAATATTACAAGCAGAATGGGTAGTATTGAAGATAACCAAAGTGGGCAATATTACGCCTATCGAACTAGTAAGGCAGCTCTTAATATGGCTACAAAAAATCTTGCTGTTGATTTGAAATCTGACAATATTAAAGCTGTTGCTATTCATCCTGGTTGGGTTAAAACGGATATGGGTGGCCAAAATGCCCCTTTAACCGTCAATGAAAGTGTTACTGCCATACGTCGGACCATAGATACAATAAAGCCTCAAGACACAGGGTCGTTTTTAAATTATGATGGTTCTAAATTACCATGGTGAAGAATGAGTATTTTAAAAACAACTTTAAATAAGCAAGATGTAAAGTATCAACGCAATAAAGAGGCTATGAATCTTGTGGTTCATGACCTTAAAAAGCATGTAAAAACTGTGTCCAAAGGTGGGGATGATCTGGCGCGCCAAAAACATCAACAAAGAAAAAAATTGCTTGTGCGTGATCGTATTAATTTGCTTTTGGATCAAGGATCAGCTTTTTTAGAATTATCACAACTTGCGGCTTTTGGGATGTATGACGGAAATGTGTCTTCTGCCGGTCTGGTGACGGGTATTGGTCAAGTTTCTGGTCAACAATGTATGATTGTTGCAAATGATGCTACTGTCAAAGGTGGTACCTATTTCCCTATGACCGTTAAAAAACATTTACGTGCCCAGGAAATTGCTGAACAAAATAATTTACCGTGTATTTATCTTGTTGACTCAGGTGGGGCCTATTTGCCTTTGCAAGATGAAGTTTTTCCTGATCGTGACCATTTTGGACGAATATTTTTTAATCAAGCTAGAATGTCATCAAAAAATATTGCGCAAATTGCTGTTGTTATGGGGTCATGTACAGCTGGTGGTGCTTATATACCGGCTATGGCGGATGAATCAATTATTGTTAAAAATCAAGGCACTATATTTTTGGGTGGCCCTCCTTTAGTTAAGGCAGCAACTGGTGAAATTGTTACATCAGAAGATCTTGGTGGTGCGGATGTGCACACCCGTATCTCGGGCGTAGCTGACTATTATGCATTGAATGATGAACATGCTTTGTCTTTAACGCGTGATTGTGTTCGCAATCTTAATAAACTTAATCCTAGCGTATCATTGGCAGGTCCAGAACCTTTATATGATATTGAAGATTTGTATGGTATTATTCCTTCAGATACTAGGGAACCTTATGATGTACGTGAAATTATCGCGCGTCTCGTAGATGGAAGTGTTTTTGATGAATTTAAACAGCTTTATGGCCAAACATTAGTTTGTGGTTTTGCAAAAATTCATGGATATCCTATAGGAATAATTGCAAATAATGGGATTCTTTTTTCAGAATCGTCTTTGAAAGGAACGCATTTTATTGAATTGTGCTCTGCACGACAAATACCCTTGCTTTTTTTGCAAAATATAACTGGTTTTATGGTAGGCAAAAAATATGAAAATGGTGGTATTGCGAAAGATGGGGCCAAGCTTGTTATGGCAGTTGCATGTGCGCCTGTACCTAAATTAACAGTGATTATTGGAGGAAGTTTTGGTGCTGGTAATTATGGTATGTGTGGAAGAGCATATAGTCCAAATTTTTTATGGATGTGGCCTAATGCACGTATTTCAGTTATGGGGGGTGAACAAGCTTCCAATGTTTTAGCACAAATTAAGCGTGACAATTTAGAAGCAAAAGGTCAAAAATGGGACCCACAAGAAGAAGAACAATTCAAACAGCCTATTCGTGCCCAATATGAAAAGCAAGGGCATCCATATTATGCAACGGCACGTTTATGGGATGATGGTATTATTGATCCCTTGGATACACGTATGATTTTAGGTTTGTCTTTATCTGTTGTATCGCATATGCCAAAAAATCCAAATAAATTTGGTATCTTTAGAATGTAGGCAAAACAAATATGTTAGATTTAATTGTTAAAGATCAAATTGCTTTTGTAACATTAGCACGTCCAGAAAAACATAATGCTTTTGACGACCAATTGATTTTAAAGTTTTCTGACATTTTAGAGAAATTACAAAAAGATGTAGATATAAGGATATTAGTATTAACATCAGAGGGGCCAAATTTTTCATCTGGTGCAGATTTAAACTGGATGCAGAAAATGGCACATTATAATAAAGATGATAATTTTAAAGATGCCCAGGCTTTGGCGCGTCTCATGCATTTATTATACCATTTTCCAAAACCAACCCTTGTTAAAGTACAAGGTATGACACTTGGGGGTGGTGTAGGTTTAATTGCAGCATGTGATATTGCAATAGCTGATGAACAGGCAAGCTTTGCGTTAAGTGAAGTTAAACTTGGATTAATACCTGCGGTTATTTCACCTTATGTGATATCTGTAATGGGTGCGAGAGCTGCTAGACGTTATTTTTTAACGGGTGAATTTTTTTCTGCCCAAGAAGCGTTACGTTGGGGACTTCTTCATCAACTTGCATCTTTAGATGAATTAGATTCTATCCTTAATGATTTAATAATCAAATTAAAAAAAGCAGGACCATATGCTCAAATTCAAGCAAAGAAATTGATTTTGGATTTACAACAACACTATGATACCCCTTCTCTTCATATGGATATGGCAGAGCGAATTGCATCTATTCGCATTTCATCAGAAGGTCAAGAAGGATTAAATGCTTTTTTAAATAAACGATCTCCTTCTTGGATTAAAGAGATAAAATGATGTTTAATAAAATACTTATTGCTAATCGTGGTGAAATAGCTTGTCGTATTATCAAAACAGCTAAAAAACACCATATTAAAACGGTTGCAATTTATTCTGATGCTGATAGTCAAGCGCAACATGTTTGTCTTGCAGATGAAGCGTATCATGTTGGAGATTCTATTCCTAAAGAAAGTTATTTAAATATTAATAAAATTATTTCTATTGCAAAAAAATCAGGGGCAGCAGCTATTCATCCGGGTTATGGGTTTTTATCAGAAAATCCTGATTTTGCAGAAGCATGTATTAACGCAGGTTTGGTTTTTATTGGTCCTTCTGTGTCAGCTATAAAAATTATGGGGTCCAAAAGTGAAGCCAAAGCTATTATGGAAAAAAATGATGTTCCTTTGTTGCCAGGATATCATGGTGCGGAACAATCTGATCAAAAATTATTAACAGAAGCAAAGAAAATAGGATTTCCTGTTTTAATTAAAGCCTCCGCAGGCGGTGGTGGTAAAGGCATGCGTTTAGTTACAAAAGAAGTAGAATTTATAGAATTACTTCAAGCTGCACGTAGGGAAGCAATGGCAGCTTTTGGTGACGATCAAGTTTTAATTGAAAAATATCTTGAGCAGCCTCGCCATATAGAAGTGCAAGTTTTTGGTGATCAACAGGGACGAATCGTTCATCTTTTCGAACGTGATTGTTCAATTCAAAGACGTCATCAAAAAGTTATTGAAGAAGCACCTTCCACTTTTTTATCAGAAGACCAACGGAAATCTATAACCAGCATTGCTGTTAAGGCAGCCCAGGCAATTAAGTATGTTGGAGCAGGCACCGTAGAGTTTATTGTTGACCAACAAGGTCATTTTTATTTTATGGAAATGAATACAAGATTACAGGTTGAACATCCTGTAACCGAAATGATTACAGGTCAAGATTTGGTATGGTGGCAATTTTGTGTTGCTTATGGACATTCACTTCCTATGACACAAAATCAATTATCAATTCAAGGTCATGCGATAGAGGTACGTCTTTATGCTGAAGATCCAAAACGAAATTTTTTGCCTACATCTGGATTAGTTAAACATTTATTATTTCCTGAATCTAATGATTATATACGTGTTGATAGTGGTATTATTGAAGGGGATAGAATATCAATTTATTATGACCCAATGTTGGCTAAATTAATTGTATGGGGAGAAAATCGGGATCAAGCCTTACATCGTCTTAACCATGCATTAAATAGATGCCAATGTTTAGGCATTGCAACGAATATTGATTTTTTAAAAAAAATAATCAATTTAAAAGATTTTGTTCAAGATAATATATCAACCAATCTTATAGAGGTTAATAAAAATTTACTTTTATTAGAAGATAATTTGCCAAGCAATATTATTTTGTGTTTAGCATCATTGGCTTGGATGTTGTATTATCAAAAAAGCAAATCATATAAAAATAAATCCACTCTTTGGTCTAAATTTAATTATTGGCGGCTTAATTTGCCAGCTCAAACTTATCTGCAATGGTATGTTGCAGAACGCGAATACAGAGTAAATCTTGATTATCATACACATGAAATAAAATGCGATATTGATAATCAAATATTATTTTTAAAACAATGGTCATATGATAAAAGGCAAATACGTGTAGAAATTAACGGCCACCAATATTGTTATTCTTTTGTTGTCCTTGATGATGAGATAACGCTCTATTATCACGAACATACGTATCATTTAATTTATAAAGATCTTCTAAAGATAGTAACCGATGACACGATGCATACAGGACAGCTGACGGCACCAGTTCCCGGGAAGGTTGTCCATTTAATGGTCAAGGTTGGTGACCAAGTTAAAAAAGGTGACCCACTTATTGCAATTGAGGCTATGAAAATGGAACATACCATTCGAGCTTCTGTTGGAGGTAAAATTAGCCAAGTTTTTTTTGCTAAAGGAGATATGGTAGAAGAAGGAAAAACACTTATTGGATTGGATCCAGAAGAATAATGTATCCAAAAGAAGTAAACATTGTAGAAGTTGGCCCACGAGATGGACTTCAGAATGAAGTTGAAATCGTCTCGGTAGAAGACCGGGTGTGGCTTATTAATCAATTAGCTCAAAGTGGACTTAAAAAGATAGAGGTTGGAAGTTTTGTATCACCTAAATGGGTGCCACAAATGGCAGATACCGATAAAGTTCTTCGACAAATTAAACGGTATAAAGATATTACGTATATAACTTTGGTTCCCAATAGTAAAGGTTTTGAACAAGCATTGATTTCAAATGTAAATGAAATTGCTATTTTTGCAGCGGCTTCTGAAACTTTTTCGCAAAAAAATATCAATAGCTCGATAACTGAAAGTTTTGAGCGTTTTATACCAGTATGCGAACAAGCCGTACGTAATAAAATACCGGTACGTGGATATTTATCTTGTGTTTTAGGGTGTCCTTATGAAGGATATATTGCGCCTGAAAAGGTTGGAGAATTAGCCCGTAAACTTTTAGATTTAGGATGTTATGAAATATCGCTTGGGGATACGATAGGTGTAGGAACCCCATTTCAAGCTGTTACTTTAATTGATATTGTTGGTAATCATGTACCACGTGAATGTTTGGCTGTACATTTTCATGATACCTATGGTCAAGCTTTGGCAAATATTTATGCTGTTTTAGAGCGAGGTATTAAGACTATTGATTCTTCTATCGCTGGATTAGGTGGATGTCCTTATGCCAAAGGTGCTAGTGGAAATGTTGCGACAGAAGATCTGGTATATATGCTTAATGGACTTGAAATAAAAACATCTGTAAATTTAGATTTACTAATACAAATAGGT
>JAIBAD010000001.1:0-17500 GCA_019695395.1 Alphaproteobacteria bacterium | reverse complement strand
AATTCTCTTAATTTGGGTCATTTAAGTATTATTAAATAAACAATAACTTTCAGTTTGATCTTGGTTGCTTGGAGTTATGGGGCTGTAGCTCAGTTGGGAGAGCGCCTGCTTTGCAAGCAGGAGGCCATCGGTTCGATCCCGTTCAGCTCCACCACTGAAAATATTAATCAATTTTATGAGCATAAAATTTAAACAGTTCATATAGATTATGTTCTGATTAAGGGAAATAAAAAGTTTTGTTGTTTTACATTGTGAATAGGAAAGTTAAATTAATTGATTGATATTCAATAATAATATTTATGTTATCCAATATTATTTTGCGAATGTCAGTTAACATCAATTAATTCTGAACACAATCTAACAATCTGAAGTTCTTTTTATAATCTTATAAAAAGTAACATCAAATTAATTTCAAGCTGAAACGATTACAAACTAAGAATAAACTTATTTATCTAGATTAGTTTAGATAATAAGGAGTTATTCTCTGTGCGTGATAGTGTTAAAATATCAAGCGTCAAAGGGCATTTGGTGAATGCCTTGGCACTGAGAGGCGATGAAGGACGTAGTACGCTGCGATAAGCTGCGGGGAGGTGCGAACAACCTTTGATCCGCGGATTTCCGAATGGGGCAACCCGACCCTTTGGGTCATCGTAAAATGAATTCATAGTTTTACGAAGCGAACCCGGTGAACTGAAACATCTAAGTAACCGGAGGAAAGGACATCAACCGAGACTCTGTGAGTAGTGGCGAGCGAAAGCGGAAGAGGCCAGTGGCGTCAATTTAAGAACCAGAACTGTTTGGAAAAGCAGACCATAGTGGGTGATAGTCCCGTATGGGTAGAAAAAGTTGACGTCCTTGAGTAAGGCGGGACACGTGAAATCCTGTCTGAACATGGGGGGACCACCCTCCAAGCCTAAGTACTCCTCAGTGACCGATAGTGCACAAGTACCGTGAGGGAAAGGTGAAAAGAACCCCGACGAGGGGAGTGAAATAGAATCTGAAACCGAATGCCTACAAGCAGTAGGAGCCTCGTTTGATCTTCGGGTCAATCAGGGGTGACTGCGTACCTCTTGTATAATGGGTCAGCGACTTAGTCTTACGAGCAAGCTTAAGCCGATAGGTGTAGGCGTAGCGAAAGCAAGTCTTAATAGGGCGTTAAGTTCGTAGGATTAGACCCGAAACCGAGTGATCTAGCCATGGGCAGGTTGAAGAATGGGTAACACCATTTGGAGGACCGAACCCACGTCTGTTGAAAAAGACGGGGATGACCTGTGGTTAGGGGTGAAAGGCTAATCAAACTCGGAAATAGCTGGTTCTCCGCGAAATCTATTTAGGTAGAGCGTCGATTGTTTACCGCCGGGGGTAGAGCACTGGATGGGCTAGGGGGGCGCGAGCCTTACCAAACCCAACCAAACTCCGAATACCGGTGAGTATAGATCGGCAGACAGACCATGGGTGCTAAGGTCCGTGGTCGAGAGGGAAAGAGCCCAGACCATCAGCTAAGGTCCCTAAGTCATGGCTAAGTGGGAAAGGATGTGGGAAGACCAAGACAGCCAGGAGGTTGGCTTAGAAGCAGCCATCCTTTAAAGAAAGCGTAATAGCTCACTGGTCTAGATAAGTCGTCCTGCGCCGAAAATGTAACGGGGCTAAAGCCATGCACCGAAGCTATGGGTGTATATCAAATATCGTTTTGATATATGCAGTAGCGGAGCGTTCCGTAAGCCTGTGAAGGGATTTTGTAAAGAATCCTGGAGGTATCGGAAGCGAGAATGCTGACATGAGTAGCGATAAAGAGTGTGAGAAACACTCTCGCCGTAAGTCCAAGGGTTCCTGCGCAAGGTTAATCCGCGCAGGGTGAGCCGGTCCCTAAGGCGAGGGCGAAAGCCGTAGTCGATGGGAACCTGGTTAATATTCCAGGGCCTGCTGGAGGTGACGGATGCTGTAAGTTGTCTTTGCTTATTGGATTGCAAAGGCAGCGAAGGTGTCCCAGGAAATAACCCCAGCGTATAGACCGTACCCCAAACCGACACAGGTGGACTGGTAGAGTATACCAAGGCGCTTGAGAGAATGGTGTTGAAGGAACTCGGCAAAATGCCCTCGTAACTTCGGGAGAAGAGGGCCCTGTTTTTGGGCAACCAGAAGCAGGGGACACAAAAGAGAGGGTAGCGACTGTTTAATAAAAACACAGGGCTCTGCAAAGCCAGTGAGGCGATGTATAGGGTCTGACGCCTGCCCGGTGCCGGAAGGTTAAAAGGAGGGGTGCAAGCTCTGAATTGAAGCCCCGGTAAACGGCGGCCGTAACTATGACGGTCCGAAGGTAGCGAAATTCCTTGTCGGGTAAGTTCCGACCTGCACGAATGGCGTAACGACTTCCCTGCTGTCTCCAACACCAACTCAGCGAAATTGAATTCTCCGTGAAGATGCGGAGTACCCGCGGTTAGACGGAAAGACCCCGTGCACCTTTACTATAACTTTGCAGTGGTATTAGGAAATGAATGTGTAGGATAGGCGGGAGCCTTTGAAGCGCCGGCGCCAGCCGGTGTGGAGGCAACCTTGAAATACCGCCCTTTCGTTTTCTGATATCTAACCAAGCATGCTGAAGCGCGTGCTGGGACCCTGCATGGTGGGTAGTTTGACTGGGGCGGTCGCCTCCCAAAGAGTAACGGAGGCGCGCGATGGTAGGCTCAGGCTGGTCGGAAATCAGCCGCTGAGTGCAATGGCATAAGCCTGCCTGACTGCGAGGCATACAAGCCGAGCAGAGACGAAAGTCGGTCATAGTGATCCGGTGGTTCTTCGTGGAAGGGCCATCGCTCAACGAATAAAAGGTACGCCGGGGATAACAGGCTGATCTCCCCCAAGAGTCCACATCGACGGGGAGGTTTGGCACCTCGATGTCGGCTCATCACATCCTGGGGCTGGAGCAGGTCCCAAGGGTATGGCTGTTCGCCATTTAAAGTGGTACGTGAGCTGGGTTTAGAACGTCGTGAGACAGTTCGGTCCCTATCTGCCGTGGGTGTTCGAGAATTGAGAGGATCTGTCCTTAGTACGAGAGGACCGGGATGGACGCACCTCTGGTGTACCGGTTGTGGCGCCAGCCGCATCGCCGGGTAGCTATGTGCGGACGGGATAACCGCTGAAAGCATCTAAGCGGGAAACCCACCTCAAAACTAGTTCTCGCATGAGAGCCGTGGAAGACCACCACGTTGATAGGCCAGATGTGTAAGTGTCGTAAGGCATTTAGCTAACTGGTACTAATAGCTCAATTGGCTTGATATAAAACACTCACCACGCACAGGGAAAAACTCCTTGTGCTTTAAACATAAATTTGTTTAAGATTGTTATTGAAATAGATTGTGAAAAATTAATGGCTATAATTAACTATAATTAAAATGTGGCCTTAATTATTTATAAAGGTTGAAGGCTGTTTAGATAGCCTGGTGATCATAGCGAAGGGCCAACACCCGATCCCATCCCGAACTCGACCGTGAAAACCTTCAGCGCCTATGGTACTACGTCTTAAGACGTGGGAGAGTCGGACGTTGCCAGGCTTTCTAAACAGCTTTTAACTAAACTAACCTTATGCTATACTTATTATAAGGTATTAATTTTCCTATTCATATTTTTTGTTTTCATGAACAAAAATTAATCTTGCCGCGGGGTGGAGCAGCCCGGTAGCTCGTCAGGCTCATAACCTGAAGGTCACAGGTTCAAATCCTGTCCCCGCAACCAATCTTTAAGCTATTTTTCTTGTATTAGTCATTTTATCAAATTCTTCGTTGCTACCTGGTTGCTACTTTGGTAGCAATTTTTGTTAGCATAATTATATTGGTTTATTTAATTTTTTTGAATATAAGTATTTATCTTATTACAAGATAGTTTCAAAAATGGAAAAGAAAATAGAATCTGAATTACTTATTGAACTTTTTGGATTTGATGTTTCTACTTATGCACCTCAATTTTGGTTGACATTTAAAGTGCTTATTCCTTTAGTTGAAAAATATTGGAATGATCCAAATGTATCAGTTAACGTTAATAGATATGCAAGTATAGATATCCAAAAAATTCAAGAACGAGATTTATTGCGTACAAAAGTTATGGAAGCTATAAACAGAGAATACACAAAAAACGTTATGGAGCAGGATTTTGTATCGAAAAGTGTAGCGCGATCATTAGCTGTAATTATTCGCTCAGCAAAAGCTTCAAAGACTGGTCCTAAACAAAAGAAAAAGACATAAAGAGTCCTTTAGCTGAGATATTGCTTAAATGTTTAGAAACCCAAGAGACAATGGTTTATACTTATTCAGGTCTATTCCAGGAACTAGAGAAAAAAGCGAATTATATAAATCCTAATCTTATGAAACAAAATAGTTGGCCAAAAAATGTACACAATTTAACTCGTGAACTTAAAAGGCTGGCCCCTAGTCTTCGTTTTTTAAATATAGAAATTGAATGGACGCGTACAAAAAAACATAGATTGATTTCAATTAAACAAGAAAGTCCCCCAAGAATAGAAACCTATTCTTCTGTTTCTGTTGATCATTCTCACTCTACTTCCTTATAAGGAGCAATAATGTCTCAAGATCTTAAAACTATGGATCGCTCGGATCTCAAAATCCTTCATAAAGATCATGCCGGTTATATTGTTGAAGATTCTAAAGGTAACCGTCAATCGATTGTAGAAATTGAAACATTTGCTCAAGATGCTAGTGAGATTTTTGGATCACATGTGACTAGTTTTCAGAATATGATTAGTGGTCATATTAATGGTTTATTGTTACATCAACATTCTGATGAGTTAGATTTATTATCTCATGCTCAGGCAACTTCTGCTGCTTTAAAAGGTATAGCACCCCAAGACCCTATTGAAGGAATGCTAGCGGCTCAAATGGTTGCTGTTTACAAAGCGTCAATGGAATGTTTAAGGCGTGGTATGCAATCTAATCAAACTTCTGAGATCTCTCATTTTAATTTAAAACAAGCTAATAAATTTATGCACACTTTCGCCCTTCTTCTGGAAAGTTTAGATAAGAAAAGAGGGAAGAAAATATCTGAACAAAAGGTTACAGTTAAGCATGTTCATATTCATCAAGGTGCTCAGGCTGTTATTGGTTCTTTAAATCAGCAAGTAAATCCTGAGTAGCTTTAAGGAGAGCTCTTAAAGAAGATCTTTCTTCTACTGCTTTCTTACTGTAGAACCCATGCTTATAACGACCATGAAGAGAACCATGAGGAGTCCCTGGATTTGTACCACCATGCATCCGGCATCGTTTTTTACCCTTGATAGGTCTGGTAAGACAAGAAATACCTTTTCTCGTTTTGGCACCACAGCGTAATGATACAGAAAGCATGTATGGGATTAACCTCACGAATAATAACAATACCCCCTCATTCTACCTTAAGTCTTATTATTTGTGAATCTTCGATAAAATTTATCAAAATATATGTGTATTAATAGATATTGTTAACTTAATAAGAGAGTGACGCTGGTGACAATAGGTGACAGAGGAAAATAAACATTTGTCATCGAAAATCTCTAGCTATTCCGCGCCTTCCAGCCAAAAGGTGACAAGGTGACAAAGTTTTTCATAAAACTCAGTATTTTTGAATTACAGCTCAAATTTAACTATATTGTTTTCTTATTAATAAAATTTAATAGATCATTATACTTATACCCGATACCAGGGTTCTGTAAGAAGTGAGTATATTATATCTAATTTATAGAAATAGTTTGTCACTTTGTCACCACATCCACTTTAGTTAAGAAAATCAATTCTTTGACGGGTGACAAAACAGGTGACATATGATTAATAGATTGTCATCACTAGAAATAAATTTTAGATGAAGGTTTTTATGAATAAAATCGTTAGTTTATTATGTTTATTGCTATGTCCATCAACTCTATATGCTCAATCACCAAGCAGTCCTTTTCCAATTGAGATTCAGCAAAAGATTAAGAAGGCAATTCCTATAATAGATCAAAACAATAAACCAGTTCTGACCTTTTATTACACAGATGTCGTTGATGGAGACACGGTATTTACCATCCACACTTAACCATGTTTCAATTCGGGTTAAAGGAATTGATACACCTGAAAAGCTCATGCTAAATGTGAAAAGGAGGGCCAATTGGCACTTCAAGCTAAAGCATTTACTAATGAGTATATGGAAAGTCATAAACAGTTAATGATTACTGAAACTGAATGGGATAAATATGGTGGGAGAATAGTTGGAAATATCAAATCCAACGATAATAATTCTTTAACTGATGAACTGATTAAAGCTGGCTTTGGTAAAGCTTACAAAGGTAAAGGATCTAAGCCTAATTGGTGTAAGAATTAACTTTTGATTCTAACCAAAAAATAAAAAATCAATAAGAATTGCTATCATACAAAATTATTTTACGGAGCAATTTAACTAACTATTATCTTAAAAATACTAATATTCAGCCATATTTTTATATACATTAATTTAATTCATAAAATATATGAATATTATGTATTTGAAAACAAAACAGAACTTCTTGTATAGAGAACAAAAGAAGCTTGTGGTGCAGTGAAGAGCATAGTTTCTGGATGAGAGGGATAATCCAGAATAAAAGTATAGGGCAAGCTTAAGACTTTACAGACAAGAGGGGGAAAAGATGCGGTTTGATTTCAATCAGACCAAGAGAACTTTGAATTTTTAAAAGACACAAAGAAAGATAGAATAAAGAGTGGTAAAAAACTAACAAAAATTAAAATTAAATTGGGTGGCAATTCTATAAAGAATTAGGGCAATGTTATGCGATATTTGGGCAAAATAATAGTAAAAATTATCAAGTGGCTCCCTGTCATTGGATTATCAATCGAATTAGTAATCTTAGGGTATATATTTTTCATCTATGGTGCGATGGAAGATAAGAAAATGAAACAATCAATGATCGAAGATTTTCCAAAGATTGTTCAAGAAAAGTATAATTATATTAATCGCCACAATGGTAAATTTAGATTAGCTGATTGTGATATTTGTATTCCTGTCAATGAACCAAAGGGTATCCAATATTATAAAGTCGAAAATCGAAGTACTATTATAAGTTCACTCATTAACTATATCATTTTTAAAACAACAATTAATCATATTTGCCAAAATAGTAACCAAGGTTGCCCTACATTAATCGATCAACAAGATTATAATGATATAGCAATTGTCATATCTGACCCAAGAACAATTATTACAGAAGCTATGGTTGGTATTCTAGATGATCTTTATGGAACAGATAATCTAACTTCAATCTGGAAAAAGGAAGAGTCAACTTTCCTTTATCCACGCGATAAACTTGTTAATAATTTATTTGGAACTGATAGTGTAATATCACAGTGGCATAAACCAGAAAATTTATTTGATTATGATCTCTATCGAATTGACGCCAAAGATTATTTAAAGAAACCACGCCGCTATCAAACATTTGCGGGATATGACCATCAATCCAATAGGATTTTTGTCAAGTGTGATGAAGATCAAAAGGGGATGTGCCAATTTTTTACCAGATTAAAAGATAAGAACGTGGATGTTTATTATAATCTTCCCCGCCAATATTTACCTGATTGGCATACAGTGAATGATTTTATTTTGAATTTTGCTTTTTGTAATAAAGGAAATGGATAATAATGAATCCATGGGCTAAGAGGATATTACAAATAGTAGTGTGGTTAGTTGGTATGGGGGTAGTAGCATTACTTGGCTTTGTGGTCTACATATTCCTTTTTGTCCATTTGCCATTTCGAGAAAACATGGAAAAGTCCTTTGTTGCGGCTGGAGAGCAAAAACAATTTAATCGCGACTATATTGTACGACATCAAGGTAATTTTAATTTAAACGGTTGTTATATCTGTATTCCGGTTCAAGAACTATCTGGAGTTTTTTATCAACGCTTTGAACCTGCTAATGAACCGCCAGATAAATATCTTGATCTTTTTTCTTTTGCAATTACTTATGATTATATTTGTCAGAATAGTCAAAAAAAATGTACCCAAAATATAGATATACGATTTGACCCACCCACTGATGGTTATGTACATGCAGATGTAACAATACGTGGTATGCGCGATAATTTGGTAACAGAATTATTTAATACACAAGATAAAATAAATATTTGGTTAAAAGAAGAAAATAAATCTAATGACGGATTATATAAATTAACAGATGAACGTTATGCCGGCTTTCCAGATGAAGTAATTTTCATTGGTTATGATGATTATAAGAATCCTATTCATATGTCTTGTGATTTACCCTCGACCCCATTCATCCCTGGTGATAAGTCCTTTCCTCGCCCATTTTGCAGATTAAGCCTTTATTTAAAAGATTTTCTGAAAGATTTTTTAATCGATAGAAATGTAGAAGTATCGTATCACATACCATACGAGTATCTACCTGATTGGCGTTTGATTAACGATTTTATATTAAATTTTATTCTTTGTAACAAAGAGAAGAAATAATAATGAAGCCATGGATTAAAACAGGAATGAAAATATTGCTATGGTTAGTTGGTATTGGGGTAGTATCATATTTGGGTGTAGTTATCTATATATTCTTTTTTGTCCATTTGCCATTTCGAGAAAATATGCAAAAATCCTTTGCTGCGGCTGATCAAAAAAAACAATTTAATCGTGAGTATATTCAACGACATAATGGTAAGTTTAATCTAGAAGGTTGTAATATCTGTATTCCAGTACAGGAACCATCAGGAGTTTTTTATAGGGATATTGATCCTAGTGATAGTTCAGATGATCCTTTCATACGACTTTTATCTTTTGTCATAAGTTATGATTATATTTGTCAAAACAGTAAAGAACCATGTTCTTCTAATATGGATCTTAGATTTAAACCATCAGATAGCACATATGTTAGTATGGGTGTTATAATATATGACCCAAAAGCAGGTATTATTGATGATTTATTTGGGGGAGATCAAAAGATAACAGAATGGAAAAATGAAGAAAATCTTTTAGGGTACAATTTATATACCTTAGATCCAAAAAAAATATATTTATAATCCCGATCGTAACAAAGAACTAGCTGGTTATGATACTCAAAATAATTCTGTTTTTATGTCTTGCTTAGATCAAAAGGGATGGATTTGCAAATTATATGTAGGTCTCAAAGATAAAAATGTAACTATTTCATATCATTTACCATACGAATATCTACCTGATTGGCAATTAATCAATGAATTTATTTTAAATTTTATTTCCTGTAGTAAAAGGAAGGAATAATGAAAAATATTTTATCGCTTTTTAATCAATGGAGAGGTTAGTGAAATGAAATTATTATTGTTATTGATAGGTGGAATGGTGTTTATGAACCAAACTTCCTTTTCAGACGATAAGATTTATACTGAACTCGATAAAGCTAAAATTACTAATGAACAATTGGCAGAATATTTTATAACTCAAATGGAAAAATCAGATGATAAAATATTACCAAAATGGAACAAACCAATCGAATTGGGGCAATATCCAGAAAGCTATATAAAATTTGGTATTAAATGGGATCTATTACCAGAAAAATCTTTATATCAATATATGCAGGATTTAGAAAAAATAAACATTAATATTAACATAAAGAACTTTAATGATGCTTTTCTAGCTTTAGATTATATAAATGAAAATTTCAATAATATAAATTTTTATACAAAGATTAAATCAATAAATTACAAAGAAGTAGATAATCCTATAAGTCATCCTACTGACCTTTTGCAGAAAGTTAAAAATAGTATAAAAAGCAATCAAAATATGAAAACACTTCAATTAAAATATGATTGGATGGATTGTATTATAGATTTTTATTATAACCAAAATCATTCTATAAATTACATTATTTTTAATATTAGTTTAAAAGACTATATGAAGCATTATTATTTCACCCATTTTTTTCAAAAAAGAAATCTTCCACTAGCTATAACACCTATATCATATCCTGAACAATATCCGACTGATGATTTGTATAATCAATTATTTTTAAAAACATGTTTTGCGGTGGGGTTAGGGGCACCGTTGGGACAAGATTTTCTTGATCAATATGGAATCCCCGTATCATTTGAAGTAGCAGATTTGATGGTCAAGGTTTTGTATGATCCCAAATTAAAGGGTTATCCCACCAGAGAAAATATTTTATCACTTTTTAATCATTGGAGGTATCAATGAAATTGCTATTGTTAGTAATAGGAGGATTAATGTTAACCACACAATCTGCTGCGGCTCAAAATAAAATCTATCCAGAGCTTGATAAAGCCAAAATTACTAATGAACAATTGGCAGAATATTTTATAACTCAATTGGAAAAATCAGATGATAAAGTATTACCAAAATGGAATAAACCAATTGAATTGATACAACATCCGGAGCCGATTAAAAAATTTGGTATTAAATGGGAATTTCTACCTGAAAAATCATTGTTAGAGTATATCCAGCAAATAAATTCTATTAAAATAAAAAACAACAATTTTAATAATATAGATTCAGCAAAAAATTACATACCAGGCAATTATTATATAAGGCTTATAACAAGAAACTACCTTCCTAATGTGGATAATTTTTGGAGTGGTAAATTACCAGAGATGCTTAGTGAAGAGAAGAAGCAATATTTTAAAAATAACCAAAATGTAAAATTAATTACTTTAGATTATGATTACCGATCTTGTGATAATATTTATTCTTATAAAAATAATGTTATTGATTATGCAATCAATAATGTTCGTTTAAAAGATTATGCTGTGAGATCGTATCCCTTTGAAGTAAAAGATTATGAAGAACGCTATAAAGCTTATCCTCATATTGCACCGATAATGACTATTGAAAAGTTTGATCCCATCCAATATTCCACCGATGATTTATATGATCAGTTGTTTTTAAAAATGTGTTTTGCTGTGGGTTTAGGGGCACCATTAGAACAAAGCTTCCTTGATCAATATGGAATACCTGTATCATTTGAGATAGCCGATTTGATGGTCAAGGTTTTGTATGATTCTAAATTAAAGGATCATTTTAGTAGAGAAAATATTTTAGAAATTTTCAATCAACACCGTTCAGTAAAATTTTAGGGAGGTTACTATGCCAAATGGATCAAAATCAGAAGCAGCAATTCGTGGAGAAATGATTGCCCGTGATATTGGGCGTGGTTTTTCAGCGCAAGAGGCAGTCAGCAGGGCAGAAAGAGGGTATAATTTAGATGGAAGTTTAGCCTCCAGATTTGATCGTACATCAAGAGATGGCCGTGATGTTAATTTAAGAAATGATGAATTGCAGGCAATGTCGGATAGTTATATAAATCAATTTTATACAAATATATAATTTGGAAAGTAAATTATGTCACATTCAGTTAAAATTTTATTGAAAATCATTGCCTGGCTTGTTGGTATAGCCGTAGTTGGGGTCTTAGGGGTAATAGCTTATATGTATTTTTTTATTCATGTTCCTTTTCAAAGAAATCTAAAGGCTAGCTTAAAATTTGATTATGATAAATTGAAAGCTGAACGTATGGAATATATTGTTCGCCATCAAGGCAAGTTTAAATTAAATGATTGTGATATTTGTATCCCAGTTCAAGAACCTGCTGGAATAGAATATCGTGAGGCGAGACCTAAAACCGATATTATTGATCCTTTTATAAGTCATCTCTATTTTAAAATCAGTTTTGATTATATTTGTCGAAATAGTAAGGAACCATGTTCTTCTAATATGGATCTTAGATTTAAACAGCATACACCTTATGATTTTAGTTATAATAGCACAGGGATCATTTTAGATGATTCTAAGGCAGGTGTGATTGATGATTTATTTGGGGGAGATCAAAAGATAACAGAATGGAAAAATGAAGAAAATCTTTTAGGGTATAATTTATATACCTTAGATCCAAAAAAATATATTTATAATCCCGATCGTAAAAAAGAGCTAGCTGGTTATGATACTCAAAATAATCCTGTTTTTATGTCTTGCTTAGATCAAAAGGGATGGATTTGTAAATTATATATAGGTCTCAAAGATAAAAATGTAACTATTTCATATCATCTGCCTTATGAATATTTATCTGATTGGCAATTAATCAATAATTTTATTTTGAATTTTATTTCCTGTACTAAAAGGGAGGGATAATTATGGGTTGTGTTGAATTTAAACTTAATGATTTTCAAAAATCTTTTATCGAACATCTAAAAAAGAATGGTGATTTCCCCCGTGCTTATGATTTTGTTGCCGAAATAAGCCGAGGGCAAATACCTGAGGGTACCCGTGCCTGGTTTGACCATGCGGTTAATATTAATCAGGGTGCTGGATTTGATGCCGCCTATATTCGTGAATATACCAGATTTGCTCATTGGGCATTAACAGGAAAAGAACTGACTAATGATGAATTGCAGGCAATGTCAGATGGTTATATAAATCAATTTTATACAAATATATAATTTGGAAAGTAAATTATGTCACATTCAGTTAAAATTTTATTGAAAATCATTGCTTGGCTTGCTGGTATAGCCATAGTTGGAGTCTTAGGTGTAATAGCTTATATGTATTTTTTTGTTCATGTTCCTTTTCAAAGAAATCTAAAGGCCAGCTTGGAATTTGATTATGATAAATTAAAAGCTGAACGTATGGAATATATTGTCCGCCATCAAGGCAAGTTTAAATTAAATGATTGTGATATTTGTATTCCAGTCCAAGAACCATCTGGAGTTTTTTACAATACTGTCAAACCAAATAATGATGCAATGAGTCCCGAAATTAGACATTTAATTTTTAATATTAATTTTGATTATATTTGTCAAAACAGTAAAGAAAGATGTTCATCTTCGATGGATATAAGGTCTAATCCTCCTAATAATACTTATGTTAATACTGGAGTTGTTGTAGCCGATCCAAAAGCAGGGGTCATTCATGATTTATTTGATAATGAGAGTGATATAAAATCATGGCAACAAGGTCAAAATGTATTTGAATTATATATTCTAGATTCTCAAAAATATATTTATAACTCTGAAAATACAAAGGAATTAGCAGGATATGATAATTACAGTAATCCAATAGCTGTCTCATGTTTAAAAATTAATAATCAATGGTCTTGTAAATTTTATGTGGGAATAAAAGATAAAAATGTAACTATTTCATATCATCTGCCTTATGAATATTTATCTGATTGGCAATTAATCAATGAATTTATTTTAAATTTTATTTCTTGTACTAAAAGGGAGGAATAATTATGGCTGGTTGTTATAACTTTCCAATTAATGATTTTCAGAAATCTTTTATTAAAGATTTAATGGCCAAGGGTGATTTTCCCCGTGCCTATGATTTTGTTGCGGAAATAAGCCGTGGTCAAATCCCGGAGGGAACGCGTGCTTGGTACGAACATGCGGTTAATATTAATCAAGGCATTGGATTTGATGCAGCCTATATTCGTGAATATACCAGATTTGCCCAACGGCTATTAACTGGAAAAGAATTAACCAATGATGAATTACAAGCAATGTCTGATGATATTGCTAGAGAAGTTTTAGGATTTACAGAAAAATGGGGTTTAATTAGATGTAATGTTCTAGAGTTAGTAAAAGAAGATATAATGGTTGCGACAGAACTTCACAATCTTAATCATTTAGCTTGGGCTGGGTATTATTTTTCGGAAGATGTTTTAGGCATTAACTTGATGAAAGAAATGTTAACCCCTGAGGAACTAGAACAAGTAACTAAAAATAATCGTCAATTCTTTTTTGGTGTTAACCCTATGGCAACGTTACATGTCAATTGGGAAAGTGTCTTTAATATGGCAAATGAAGTTTTTGCAGAATTTGTTGGTCCAGGTCCAATGATTTACCGTGCCCAAACTATGCAAATGTTTAACCAATATGTGGGTACGCAAATAGCCCAGCAAATTTTAAATCAGCGTGAAATTTCGATGCGTGAAATGCGCGCCATTGAACAAAATATGCGTGAGGGTTTCCAACGTGTTGCTGAAAAAGATTGGGACCGCACCTTGGAACGAACCGGACGTGATCCACGGAAAGATTTCCGGGCGGGTGTTGATGCCTGTTTTGCTGGAGGGACCCCAATATTAATGGCCGATGGGTCAACCAAACCAATCGAACAAATTATCGTAGGTGATAAAGTGATGGGGTTTCATGGGTTATGTCCGCTTGAACCAGCCAAGGTGATCAAGACTTACCGCCATGAAGGATGTGAGCTTTATGAATTAGCTGGCCCAGAAAATAATAAAATCAAAGTTACGGCAACCCATCCTTTTTTAACAATAGGTGGTCGTTTTAAGGAACTTGGTTTCTTAACACCGCATGATAAATTAGTATTGGCTGATGGTACACCAAAGCCTATGGGTGATTTAAATAAACAATCTGGTTTGTACCCTACTTATAATTTCACGGTGGAAGGATTGCATACCTATGTTGCGGGTGGGTATCGTGTGCATAATAAATATGTGCCACCAATTGTGTTGGATATGGATGGTGATGGGGTAGAATTAATCAGCATCGGCTATAGTAAAACCTTTTATGATTATGATGGTGATGGGTATAAGGAAAATGTGGGGTGGGTTTCTCGGGATGATGCCCTTGTCGGCATTGATTTGGATGGTGATGGTACCTTATCGGGAAAGGAAATTTCCTTTGCGGATCAGACAATAGAAACTGATACGGACCTGGAGGCGTTGGCCAAGCTTTATGATAGTAATAAAGATGGTATCCTGGATAAAGCGGATAGTGATTTTAGCAAGTTTAAAGTATGGCAAGATATGAATAGTGACGGTGTGGTCAATGAGGGGGAATTACAAACATTTGATGCTGCTGAAATTACCTCTCTCTCTCTTAAAAGTGATCAAAAGGGAGAAGACCGCGATGGTAACATTATTTATGGTAAAACAACTTATACTAAAAAAGATGGCTCGACCAAAGAATTAGCCGATGTGGCGCTGGCTGCGTCATCCTATGGTTATCGCCAGATTCAGAAGGATGGCGGCAGTGAGGTTGAGTTGGAAGGAGAAGGGAAATATTTTGTGGCTGATGCTGGTACAACCCTCAACTTTAAGCTGAAAGATACCAATTATATAGGTGCTTATGGAAATGATGGCAACGATATCCTATCAGGTGAAGGGATGGTGTTTGACCAGGTTAGCATAACTCCCGCGATAGAAAATGAAGAAGGTACCACACAAGAAAATGTTGGAGGATTCCATGCCACAAGTCCTTCTCAACCCACAGGTATCCTCCTTGATGGTGGTACAGGTGATGATACATTAACCGGAAGTAAGGGAAATGATTGGTTATCGGGAGGTAAGGGCAAGGATACACTTCATGGTGGTGAGGGAGACGATCGCCTGTTCATCGATGCCGATGATGTCAGTATTGCCCTTAATTCTATCGATGGGGGTGAAGGTTATGATGTGGCAGTGGTTAGCGGTGAAGTTGGAATAACCCTCGATGTAGCAACAGCACGTTTAGAGGCTGTGCAGGGTGGATTAGGGGATGATGTGCTGGATGCCAGTGGATATAAGGTTGAAGATAATCTTGAGGATAAAAAAATATCTTCTGTTTCACTCGATGGTGGTGCGGGTGATGATCGGTTGGTTGGTGGTGGTGGGAATGATGTCCTCTCAGGTGGCGTTGGTCAGGATTTTATTTTAGGGAATGGTGGAGATGACACTATTTTAGCCGATAGTGATGACCAGATTGATGCTGGTGACGGTGTGGATACGGTGATTTTTGAGAGTTCATCGGGTGTGATCCGGAACGCGGCCACTCTTAACGCCGAGATCCTTCTCGGAACCCAGGGGGATGATAGTTTTACTACCACTGATAGCCATGGGGTGGCCCTATTTGGTCAGGGAGGTGATGACCAGCTAGCTGGGTCGAGAGGGAGCGATACGTTATCTGGCGGGACCGGCGATGACACGATCACAGGTGGTGGAGGTGATGATAGCTATCGCTTTGGTCGTGGCGACGGGGTTGATGAGATTACCGATAAGGATCAGTTCCAGGGTCAAAACTTTCATGTTGAAGAAAGCTGGAAAGATGTGCAGGCAAGCTATCAGTACCGGACAGTGGTAACCCGCCATAAGGGTGGGAAGGATCCTGAAACTTGGTATGATGAGATTGAAACGCAAGGCTCCCAAAATGTGAAGGTTCTGGATTATAAAATTGTCGAAGGGTTAGAGGAACTGCACCTGGATGGTGGCAAGGATACGATTGAGTTTGAGATTGGCATTACTAAAGATGATCTTCTGTTTGAGGTACGGGGTAATGATTTATTAATTGGGATTAAGCCCGGCCTTCGCCCTGCGGGCTCCGGCCTTCACTCTACGAGTTCCGGCACGGCTGAAGCCGGCTCGGCAAGTGCCCCCACTATTGCTCACGACTGTGAGGATGTGGTGGTTCTTAAGAACTGGGTGGATACAAAAGATAGAATTGAGAAGATTAAATTTGCTGATGAAAGAAGTTTAGCAAGTACTTCTGAAGCAGAAGCTTCGACCATAGATATAGCTGAACTTCTAGTAGCGCAGCTTCGGTACCAGCAGGGATTACCACCTGTACCTTATGATCCAACCAAGGTTGAAGCTGAGTTACTGCGTTTGCTTCCCACCCGTCTTGAATTAAAAGGAGATGGGACCAAGGATACGACTTTAACCGGTGGTAGGGGTCATGAGATATTGGATACCAGCCGGACTGGGTTGGGCAGTAGTGGTCCGGGTTCATCTGGGCTAGCTGTAACCAACGATACATTAACAGGTGGGCAGGGAGATGATGTATTGAAAGGTGGCTTGGGCAATGATACCTATATCTTTAATCGGGGTGATGGTTGGGATGAAATCCTTGATGGTGGTGAAGAAGAGCAAGTGACGATCACCAAACAGGCCTATAAAGAAACAATCTATGTCAAGGTGAAGTATACGGAAACGACTTTAGCTCATGGCAGTTATACGGTCGAGAAATATGTACCTTATGAGGATAGTGGGGAGAGAATTACCGAAACTCATCAAATGGTCCGGTTGGAAGGTGGACAAGATACACTTAAATTAGGGACAGGAATTGGGATTGAGGATATTGCTATTCGGATGAAGGGAAATGATCTTGTGTTGGCATTGCGCGATTCAACCAAGCCCGAGCAATCATGGAATGCCCTTTCCGATAAAATTAAGATTAAGGATTGGAATGATACCAAAAACCGCGTCGAAACTTTGGAACTTGCCGATGGTACAAAAATTAACCTTGGCGCTATTGTCAGTGGTTATTCTGGTGATAAGGGTGATGAATGGTTAGTGGGTGATAGTGGTGGCAATTGGTTGTCGGGTGGGGCTGGTGATGATGTGTTTGTGGGTTATGGTGGACAAGATGTCCTGATTGGTTGAACAGGCGATGATATTTTATTGGGGGGTGAGGGTGCCGACCAATTATTGGGTGGCGATGGCAAAGATACCGCTAGTTATATGGGCTCCAAAACTGGTGTGACCATTAATTTAAAAACAGGAACGG